>DASZPR010000793.1:0-4367 GCA_035550235.1 Verrucomicrobiia bacterium
ACGGCTGCCACTGCTTCCTCGACATGAGCCACGTGCGCTTCATCGACAGCACCGGCGTCGGCCTCCTCATCCGAATGCAAAAGAAAATCCGCTCCATCGATCGCCAACTCGTCTTGCTCGCCCCCAGTCTCATGGTCCAGCGCGCACTGGCATTAATGCGATTGGAAAACTTTTTCGCCACCGCATCCGACTTGCCCTCCGCGCAAGCGCTCATCGCCGCACGCGCGCGCGAACAGGCCGGCGCCGTCCGATTGCGCAGCGCCGCCGCCACCAATCCCCTCCTCTGGCAAGGCGAAATCACTGCCGCCAACGCCCAGGAAGTCTGGGAGCGAACCGAAACCCACCTCACCTCGAAACAGCGCCACGAACTCATCATCGACATGTCCGGCGTGCGCTTTATGGACAGCACCGGCCTCGGCATCATGGTCCGCGCCAAAAAACTCGCCCAGCGCGAACAGGTCAAACTCGAATTCACCAACCTGCAACCCGCCGTCCAAAACGTTCTCCACCTCGCACGCCTGGAAAATTTTCTCCTGCCGGCCAAAGAGCGCGAACTCGCCGTGACCTGATGACCTCCCGGCCACATTTGAAGGAGCGCGGAATTCATTCCGCGAGCCCCGTGAAGCGCACCCGCCCCGGGCGTCGTGAGACGCGCCCTTGCGGCTCACACGAGCGCTCGAATTCAACCAGCGGCTCATTGGTCGAAAGGAAATCGCATGCGACCAAAAACTCCTCACGCTGGATCAAGTCACGAAACATACGATTTTCAGAAAGCGCGATAGAGTTTCCCCCTCTCCCTAAGGGAGAGGGTTGGGGTGAGGGGGAACGGCCTGATGTCCTGCCCGGAAATTTGTTTTGGCAATTACTCTATCCGGAAATTCCACCCTCTAGTTAAAAT
Source organism: Verrucomicrobiia bacterium (assembly GCA_035550235.1). Taxonomy (GTDB): domain Bacteria; phylum Verrucomicrobiota; class Verrucomicrobiia; order Limisphaerales; family DASXHY01; genus DASXHY01. The sequence continues at coordinate 899 of DASZPR010000793.1, forward strand.
GCGAATCGGCATTTCCACCTCCGTCATCCAGCGCGGCAAAACCGGCATCGCGCAATACGTCTTCGCCCTGCTCCGCGCCTTCCTTCCCTACACCAACGAACACCATTTCGTCCTGTTCGTGCTGCAGGAGGATTTGCCGCTGTTCGATTTCGCCAAAGGCAAAATGCAAATCGTGCCCGTCTCCGAAAATTTTCGCCCCCCGGTGAAAAACATCCTGTGGCACCAACGCGCCCTGCCTCAACTCGTCCGCGCCCTCCAACTCAATGTCCTCCACGTGCCGAGTTACCGCCGCCTGCTCTGGTCGCACCCCTGCCCGCTCGTCGCCACCATTCATGACCTCGCACCCTTTCGCGTTCCAAAAAAATATAGCCCCGCTCGCATGTTCTACGGCCGTGTCGTCGCCCGTCAACTCGCCCAGCGCCAGGACGCCGTCGTCGCCATCAGCGAAAACACCGCGCGCGACATCCGCGAATTTTTCGGCGTCCCATCCGACCGCATCCACGTCATCCACAACGGCCTCGAGCATCATCGATTTTTCCCCGGCTCACGCGAACAAGCGCAAGCCGAAATCGCCCACCGGTATCAATTGCAAAAACCATTTTTCCTCTACGTCGCCCGGCTCGAACACCCCGCGAAAAATCACATCCGCCTCATCTCCGCGTTCAACCAATTCAAGTCCGCCACCGGCTCAGATTGGCAACTTGTCATCGGTGGCAGTGATTGGCACGGCGCCGAAGCCATCCACTCCGCCGCCCGGCAATCCCCCTTTGCATCAGAAATTCGCATGCTGGGATTCGTCGCGGACGAACAGTTGCCGGACTTATACCGCGCCGCGGAAGTTTTTGTTTACCCCTCGCTCTACGAAGGCTTCGGCCTGCCGCCCATTGAAGCCATGGCTTGCGGCTGCCCGGTCATTTGTTCCACGCGCGGTTCGCTCGGCGAAGTTGTCGGCAACGCCGCCGCCATCGTTGACCCGGAAAACATCGATTCCATCGCCGTACAACTCGGTTTGCTCGCCACCGACGCGGATCTCCGCGAGCGCCTCCGCCAGGCTGGTTTGGCCCGCGCCAAGCAATTCGATTGGAACCGAACCGCCCGCGAAACCCTCTCAACTTATGCCCGCGTTGGACAAAATGATGAAAAGTTTTTGTCCGTCCGCTTGTAATATATTTTTGCCACAGAAAATTTTCTTTTCCCCGCTTGACTGAGTGTGGAGAGCTTCACATATTGCCACTCCAGAATTGGTGCGTTGGAAGTTAAATTTTATTTAGATTTGTATGTCGAAGCAGAAGGCCCGAACGCCCGCGTTGAAAAACGGCGCGCCCAGACACAAAGACACCGCCAAGACCTCTCCCGATGCACTTCATACCGGCGTCGTGTCACCCGATGCCAACGGCCACACCGCTCTCGCGAAAAGTAACGGCGTTCCTTCACCCGATCGCACCGCGGAAATTGCGGAGAAAATAAAAGAACTCGTCCGGCTCGCCCAGGAACAAGGCTACCTCACTTACAACGACGTCAATGAAGCCCTGCCCGACACGATGATCAGCGGCGAGGAGTTGGACGAAGTTTACGTCAAGCTCCGCAACCTCGAAGTCGAAATCGTCGACCAGGCCGAGGTCGACCGCGTCAAACAACCTGAGCCGGAGGAAGAGGAAGACAAGAGCCGGCTCGATATTCTCGATGACCCCGTCCGCATGTACCTCAAGCAGATGGGCCAGGTGCCCCTGCTCACCCGCGAACAGGAAGTCGAAATTTCCAAACGCATCGAGGACGCCGAAAACGAAGTTAAAAATATTATTTACAGCTTCGGCTTCTCGGGCAAGGAACACATCGCGCTCGCCGAAAAGCTCGTTTCCGAACCGCCCAAGGAACGCTTCGACCGCGTTATTCTTGACAAGAAAATCGACAGCCGCGATACCCATTTGCGCGAGCTGCGCCGCCTGATCGGCCACGTGCGCCAATTGGACCAGCAGGTTGACGAGTTGTACGCCGAGTGGCAGAGCTCCCCCACCAAATCCGCCACGCCTCGGCTCCAAACCACTTTCCAAAAGGCTGACCAAAAACTTCAGAAGACCTACGACAAGTTTTTCTACAAACAGAAAGTCATCGAGGAAATGGCGCTCGTCGCGGAAAACATCCACGACAAAATCAATTTAAGCCTCCACGCCATCCTGGAGCTCGAAAGCCAGAAAAAATCCCCGCAGGCCATCGCCATCATCGAGTCGGAGCAACGCAAAATTCGCGCGCTCGAGGAATTTGTCCGCATGCCGTGTCAGGAATATCTCAAGACCTACGACCTGCTGAAGCTGTATGCGGTCAAGGCGCTCCAGGCCAAAACGGAAATGGTGGAAGCCAACCTGCGCCTCGTCATTTCCATCGCCAAAAAATACACCAACCGCGGCCTGTCGTTTCTGGATCTCATTCAGGAAGGCAACATGGGCTTGATGAAGGCCGTCGAAAAATTTGAGTATCGCCGCGGCTATAAATTTTCCACCTACGCAACCTGGTGGATTCGCCAGGCCATCACCCGCTCCATTGCCGACCAGGCGCGGACCATTCGCATCCCGGTGCACATGATCGAAACGATCAACAAACTCATGCGCACCCAGAAACGGCTGCTTCAGGATTTCGGCCGCGAGCCGACGCCCGAGGAAATCGCCGACGAAATGCAATTGCCCGTCGACCGCGTCCGCGCCGTCGTGAAAATGGCGCAACAACCCATTTCCCTCCAATCACCTGTCGGCGACAGCGAAGACACGAACTTCGGAGATTTCATCGAAGACAAATCCACCGAAAATCCGTCCGAGATGACCAGCTTCAGCCTGCTCAAGGATAAATTGAGCGACGTGCTCAGCAGCCTGAACGAACGCGAGCGCAAAGTCCTCGAGCAACGTTTCGGCCTCGTGGACGGCTACGCGCGCACGCTCGAAGAAGTCGGCAAGCAATTCAAGGTCACCCGCGAACGCATCCGCCAGATCGAAGCCAAGGCCCTCCGCAAAATGCGTCACCCCACGCGCATCCGCCAACTGCACGGCTTCCTGGAAATCGAAGAAATCGAATAGAGCGCTTAAAGGCTCCAGCTCTAAGTCTGGGCCACGTAAGATTTCACCGCCTCAAAAAGATCCTCCAACGGCTCGGTCTTCCGCAGAAACCCATTCGCCCCCCGGAACATCGCCCGCTCCACCGCGTCCTCGTCCGTCACGCCCGTATAAACGATGATGGGCAGCTTCGGAAAATTTGATTTGAAATAACCCAGAAGTTCCAACCCGCTTCCGCCCGCCAGGTTGATATCGAAAATGCCTACATCAAAGAATTCCCGGTCCGCCAACTGCATCGCATCACCCGCCGTGCTGGTCGTGATTACCTCATAACCTTTTCTTTCGAAAAAGATTGAAAGGATTCGGCAAATGCTCTCCTCGTCATCGAGCACCAACAGGCGCGGGCGCATGCCGGACGTTTTACTCGT
>DASZPR010000794.1:0-9485 GCA_035550235.1 Verrucomicrobiia bacterium
TGGAAATCACGCTCGAAGGAACTGAAATCACCATCACCGGCCGGCGCAGTCCGGATACCGTTTCGGGTGAACCGCTGTTCCGCGAACGCAACACGATGGATTACCGCCGCGTGTTTGAATTGGATCCCGCGATCGACACGGCCAAAGTCTCGGCGAAGATCGAGCAGGGCGTCCTGACGGTGACCCTTCCGAAATCGGAGCGCGTGAAACCGCGTAAAATTCAGGTGGACTAATTGAGGTTTGGGTCCATCCATCCCGCGCCCACCTTGGGCGCGGGACTTTTTTTGGTTGGAATAGCGCGCCTGCGCCGTCCCCGCCCGCATACCAGCGGGCAGAACAGAACAAATAACCCAAACACTCTAAACGCGGGCGCATCCTGAAACTGTTCTTGAAACTACAGTTTCATTTTGGAGTGCGGTGGCAGAGCGTAGCGGCGACACCGCTTTGCAATCCCGCGAAGCGGAGTAGCGATGGATTTTCACAGACGAGAACGGTGTCCAACTGCACCCCCAAACGCTTTGCTCATGATTAAAACTTGTTCCCGCACCCGCCTCACGTTTCAATTCAGTGATGAAGTTAATGCGGATACCTTTTGCCTGTGTGTTTGTGCTCGCCGTGTTGTTTTGTGGCCGGCTGGTGGCGCAGACGAATGGCTCGGTTCAAATCGTTGAACCCGAGGACGGTCAGCGGTTCGATCCTCGTAAGAACATCACGCTCACTGCCGAAACCGATATTTCCGGCGTCAAACGCCTCGAATTTCTTTCCGGCACACACGTTATCGGCTCCGTCACTAACGAACCGTATTCCCTCGTCTGGAGCAACGTCCCGCTGGGTAGCTACCAAATCATCGCTCGTGCCATGCCGGCTGACGGCACGAACGTTGATTCACGCCCCATTCAACTGCGGGTCTACTACGCTCTCATCACCTTCGGCCTGGATCGCATCCCCGTGCTCGACCGCAACAAACTCTTCGACATCCCCGTCTGGCAATTCGTCGCGTCGCTCATTTATATCTTCCTCGCGTTTTACGTTTCGAAAATCCTCGATTTCCTCACGCGCGTTTGGCTGAAGAAATGGGCTGATAAAACGGCCACCAAATTTGATGACCTCTTGCTCGAAGTCTTGAACGGCCCGATCAAAATCATCGCCTTTGTCATCTTCCTGCGCATCGGTCTCGAAATCTTCATCTGGCCGGCCGTCGTCCAAAACATTCTGACCAAAAGCTTCACCATCGTCGTGGCCTGGACACTCACCTACATGGCGTTGAAGTTCATCGACCTCGTCCTGGGCTACTGGCGCCAGCGCGCCAAACCGGAAGGCGACCGCACTTTTGAAGAACAACTGTTTCCCATCATACGCAAAAGCCTGAAAGTGTTTACCATCGTCGTCGGTGTGCTGGTCACACTCGATAACATCGGCGTGAACATCACCGCCGCCATTGCATCGCTGTCCATCGGTGGACTTGCCATCGGCCTCGCCGCGCAGGACACGCTCGCCAATCTCTTCGGCGCCGTGGCTGTTTTTGTGGACAAGCCCTTCCGCATCGGGGACCGCATCCAGCTCGATAATGTCGACGGCACCGTCGAATCCATCGGCATGCGCAGCACGCGCGTGCGCAATCTGGACGGTTATCTCGTCACCATTCCGAACAAAACCATGGGCAACGCCACCATTACCAACATCGCGCGCCGCGCCACCATCAAGACCACCATCAATTTCGGCCTCACTTACGATACGACCGCCGGCCAACTGAAACGCGCCGTCCAAATTCTCGAGGAGATTTATCGCGGCCATCCGCAGACGCACGATGTCATTATTAATTTCAACAACTTCGCCGATTCATCGTTGAACATCATGGTCATCCATTGGTGGAAAGGGACTGATGGCCGGGCGTGTCTCGCCGGGATGCAGGAATTGAATTTGAAAATCAAGGAACGCTTCGATGCCGAACATCTTGACTTCGCGTTCCCGTCGCGGACCATCTATTTGAAACAGGATTCCGAAGCGGGCGCGCAGATGCCGCCAAAGTAAACCGGCGGTTTCAGCTTCCACCGCTCAAATGTCCTGATAGCCTACACACGACCGAATAACGAATCTATGTGGCACGACGGCAAATTATTTGGCGTGAATTTCAGCGTCTGGGAAGTGATCGGCTGGATGGGAAATGTCGTATTCTTCTCACGGTTTTTTGTCCAATGGTATGCCACTGAGAAAAAAAAGCAGGTCGTCGTGCCGGTATTATTTTGGTATTTCAGCCTGGCGGGATCGTTGTTGCTGCTCGTCTATTCGTTGCACCTGGGAGCCAAGGTAATCATTTTTGCCTACGCCTTTCCGTGGATTCCGTACGTTCGAAATCTCATCATCCACTATCGCCACAAAGACGCCCATTTGGATTGCCCGAATTGCCGGCGGTCGTGTCCGCCGGAAGCGAAGTTTTGTTCCGAATGCGGCACGCGCCTGGTCGCGGAAGGGGCGTCCGCTCCGCTCTGATTACTTCTTCGCGGGTGCCGCCGGCGCGGCGTTGGTGCTCACGCGAAATAACGAAAGTATCTGCTGCTTGTCGAAATCCGGATGCGTCCGCGCAAACTCCTTCAATTTCTGAATCGTCGCCCCCGCCGCAGATTCCTCCTGCTGGATCATTTTGAAAGACTGTTCGGCGGCGCTCTGCGCTTCAACAAGGTCCTTGGAGGCGCGACGGCCCTGCAAACCGAGGAAGGCCGTCAGCGTAAAACTCACAATAATCAGTGCGCCGAACATCAAATTCATCTGCGACCGCAAATTCTCGATTTGATCTTCGTTGCCCGCCGGGCGCGATTGAGGTTCGTTGCCAATCTCGTTCATATTATTTTCCTCCCGGTCTGGTGGTGGCGGGCGCGGTGGGCGCGGGGATCGGTGACAGCAACCGTTGCATCTCGGCATTGGTCCGCGCGTAGGCCTGGCATTCCGCCTGCAACGCGCCCATTACGTTGTTTAGGTATTGTAAATGCGCCTGGTTGCGCTTGACTTGGGAAGTTTGCTCCCGCCAGGCGTGCGATTTAATAATATACCACGCAAAAAATCCCACCGACATCAGGACGCTGGTGATCAGCGCCCATTCAAAAAAAGTGCGCAGCAAAGAGCTTTTCATACAAGGCGGAAACTCTACCGGCTCGGGCTCAATTCTCCAAGGCGTTTTTTCCGCAGGGTAGGGTCGCGCGCCTGCGCCGTCCGCGCCACGTAATGGCGGCGCAACGAGCTCGCAATCCCCCCGCGAAACACATTTTCTTGACGCCACACTCCACACCCAACACGTTTTGCCGATGCGCATCCACTTCTTTGGAGCAACCCGAACCACCACCGGCTCCATGTATCTTTTCGAGATCAACGGTAAACGACTCCTTCTCGAATGCGGATTGTTTCAGGGCCACCGCGATGAAACCATGGAGCGCAATCGTCATTTCCCGTTCGACCCCAAATCCGTGAATGCCGTCGTGCTCAGCCATGCGCACATTGATCATTGCGGCAACCTGCCGAACCTCTGCGTGCAGGGCTTCGAGGGAAACATCTATTGCACCTTCGCCACGCGCGACCTTGCCAGCATCATGCTCGAGGATTCCGCGCACATCCAAATGGCCGACGCGGATTTTGTTTCGAAAAAACGCGCCAAACAACACCTGCCTCCCGTCGAGCCGCTCTACCGGCCCGTCGATGCCGAAAAAGCCGTCCGGCAATTCGTCGGCATCAACTACGACCGCCCGTTTCCCGTGCTCGACGGCGTGACCGTCACGTTCCGCGATGCCGGCCACATCCTGGGCTCCGCTCAGGTCGTGCTCGACATCAGCGAAAACGGCCGCAAGTTCCGCTACCTCTTCAGTGGCGACGTCGGCCGCGGCAACGATGATATTCTCCGCGACCCCGTGCACGTTGAAAATGTTGATTACCTCCAGGTCGAAAGCACCTACGGCGATCGCGTGCACGAACCAAAAATGGACGCCAACGCCATTGTCGGCAAACTCGTCCGCGACACGCTGGAACGCAACGGCAAAGTCATCATCCCGTCTTTCGCTGTCGGCCGAACGCAGCAGATCGTCTACACGCTGCATCAACTCACGCTGGCCGGCCAGATGCCGCGCGTGCCCATTTACGTGGACAGCCCGTTGAGCGTCAGCGCCACCGAAGTTTTCCGCCTGCACCCGGAATGCTTCAACGAAACCGTCTATAAATTCCTGCGCGAAAAAGAAAATCCCTTCGGCATGGAAAACCTCACCTATATCCGTGAAGTCGCCCACTCGATGAAACTCAACGACCTTACGGACCCCTGCATCATCATCAGCGCCTCGGGCATGGCTGAAGCGGGCCGCATCCGCCATCATTTGAAGAACAATATTGGCGACCCCAAAAACCTTGTGCTCTTTGTCGGTTACTGCGCCGAACACACCCTGGGCGCGCAAATCCTCGCCAAACAAAGCCCCGTGAACATCTTTGGCGATCCGTATCCCGTCCGCGCCCAAATTGCTTCCGTCGATTCCTTCTCCGGCCACGCGGACAAAAACGAACTGCGCCGCTACGTCGAAGGAATTTCCGGCAACCTCAAAAAAATCTGCGTCATCCACGGCGAAGAAGCCCAGGCCCTCGCCTTTGCCGCCGCCCTTCGCGGCCTGAAACCCAAAGCCGACGTCATCGTCCCCCAATACAAACAAATCGTGGAGATTTAGAAGCACCAAATCCCAAGATCCAAGCTTCAGAGAAACTTCAAACATCAAGCTCCAATCACTGCGGTGGCCGGTTTGGCGCTTTGGTGTTTCTCTGGCGCTTGGATTTTGGTCCTTGGAGTTTTCATGTCGCAATCCCCTTACGCTTGCTCTGCCTTGCGCCGCTTGGCAGAGTAAGATGAATGCGTGAAAAGTTGCGTGCATGGATTGAAAATCTCGAAACCTTCGGCCGCGAAGTCATCGCCGAAGAGCGGCGCGGCACGGGCGCCACGCTTCTGCGCGCCCTGCTGTTCACCTGCTCGAAACTTTATCAGGTCCTCGTCAAAATTCACCGCTGGCTCATCAATGTCCGCATTCTCCGCGATGAAACCCTGGGCGTGCAGGTCATTGCCATCGGCAATTTGACCTGGGGCGGCACCGGCAAAACCCCCGTCGTCGAAAAATTTGCACGCGAACTGCGCGACCAGGGCCGCAACGTCGCCATTCTTTCGCGCGGTTACCGCTCCCGGCCCACGCCCTTGCACCAGCGGATTCTCAACAAAATTTTACTCCGCGCCGATACCACACCGCCGCGCGTTGTCTCCGATGGCCGCTCGCTTCTGCTGGATTCCGAGACCGCCGGTGACGAGCCCTACATGCTCGCGTCCAATCTCAAAGACGTCGTCGTACTCGTCGATAAAGACCGCGTGAAGTCGGGCCGTTACGCTGTCGAAAAATTCGGCTGCGACACGCTTCTGCTCGACGACGGTTTTCAATATTGGCGGCTGCGGGGGCGCCGTCATGACGTTGTGCTGATTGACTGCCAGGAACCCTTTGGCAACGAGCACATGCAACCCCGCGGTTCGTTGCGCGAACCGCCCTCACACCTTGCCCGCGCCAGCACGATTTTTATCACCAAAAGCGATGGCAAAACCGCCGAGTTACGCCAGCGCATCGCGGAACTTAATTCCGTTGCGGGCATCATAGAATGTGTGCATCACCCTCTTTATCTCGAGGACGTGTTCACCGGCCAGCGTCACGAGCTGAATATGATCAAAGGCCGCAAAGTCGCGTCGCTCAGCGGCATCGCCCAGCCCGAGAGCTTCGAGCATAATCTCGTGAACCTCGGCAGCGAGCTGGTTTACTCTAAACGTTTCGCGGATCACCACCGGTTCAGCCAGCAGGAAGTCCTGAACGCCATCAACCGCAGCAAAAAGCGCCAGGCTGAGATGATCATCACCACTCAAAAAGACGCCGTGCGCTTCCCGAAAATCGATCGCCGCGACCTGCCAATCCTATTCATGCGTGTCGAAATCAAAATCGTTGCCGGCGCGGACGATTTCCAGGACTGCGTGCGGAAAATCTGTTTCCGTTGAAATGGATAAGCTGCTGTATCTGGTCGCTCGATCGATTGTGGCGCTGATTCAAGCGTTGCCACTACTGACCGTCGCGCGTCTCGGTCGCGCCTGCGGCGGCCTTGCCTATTGGCTCGACGCCCGTCATCGCCGCGTGGCACAGCGGCATTTGACCATGTGCTTCGGCCACGAAAAATCCCCCGATGAAATCCGCGCGCTCGCCCGGGAAAATTTCCGCCGCATCGGTGAGAATTTCGCGTGCGCCGTCAAAACCGCCTCGATGACCTTCGAAGAATTGCGTCCGTATGTTGAATTCGTCGGCCCGCAAAGTCTTCTCAATCCTCCCAGCGGTAGCGAGCTGCCCAATATGGTGTTCGCCATCGGCCACTTCGGAAATTTTGAACTCTACGCGCGCTTCGGCCAATTTTGTCCCGCCTACAAGTGCGCGACCACCTATCGCGGTCTGCGCCAACCGTCGCTCAACCGCCTCATGCAGGAACTGCGCGAACGTTCCGGCTGTCTTTTTTTCGAACGCCGCACCGACGGCGGCGCGTTGAAGGCTGCCATGCACCAATCCGGCCTAATCCTCGGACTGCTCGCCGATCAACACGCCGGCAACAGCGGCCTGCGCATTCCCTTTCTCGGCCACGATTGTTCCACAACCAGCGCGCCCGCCGTGTTCGCCCTGCGCTCTCATTGCGCGCTCCATACTGGAATATGTTATCGCGTCGGCCCGGCCCGCTGGCGCATCGAGGCCGGCCCGGAAATTCCGACTCACGAAAATGGTGCCGTTCGCTCCAGTGAGGCTATAATGCGGGAGGTGAATCAGGCTTTCGAACAAGCCGTGCGGCGCGACCCCGCGAATTGGTTCTGGGTCCATAACCGTTGGAAACCGGTGCGGCCTGCGCGTCGCAAGGCGAATGCGCCCGCGCTGGCGAAAGTCGAAGATGACGTGTAGCCATGGAGAACACCGCCATTCAAACCGAGACGCCGCGCGGGACCTTCCAGCCCCGCCGAATTCTCGTGCGCGGTGTCAACTGGCTCGGTGACGCCGTCATGACCACTCCGGCGCTCTTGCGCCTGCGCGAGCAATTTCCCGCCGCGCTCATCGCCATCCTCACGCCGGAAAAATTGCGCGGCCTCTGGCAGCATCATCCCGCCGTGGATGAAATCATCACCTTCACCCCCGAGGAAGGGGTGTGGCACATTGCCAAAAAAGTTCAGGTCATCATGTGGCCGGAGAGCAAAAAAGAAACCGTGATTGACTCCGCCCGTCGCGCCGCCAATGCCATCAGCCCGCTCCATCGTGGCGGCTTCGATCTCGCCGTGATTTTCCCCAACTCGCCGCGGTCCGCTCTTGAAAGCTGGCTCGCGCGCATTCCGCGCCGCGTCGGCTACGCGCGCCCCTGGCGAAATTTCCTGCTCACAAATATCGTCCCATCCCGCCCCGACGCCGGCCACATGCGCAAGCGCACAGTGAGCGAAATCAAGCGGCTGACATCAGTTCTGGGCACCAATGACGTTTCACGTTTCACGTTTCACGATTCGTCCCATCAGATTTACGATTATCTCCACCTCGTCGCCGCCCTCGGCGCGAATCCCGATCCATTGCCCACGCATCTGGTCGTGACCCCCGGCGAAATCAAAGCCACCGCGCAAAAATTTAATCTGACCAGCCAGTTCATCAACAACCGCCCGATCTTCGGCTTGAATCCCGGTGCCGAGTACGGTCCCGCGAAGCGTTGGCCGGTGCAGCGATTCATAGCTGCCGCGCGCGAAATCCAGAAGCGCACCAAATGTCATTGGGTCATCCTGGGCGGCAAAGGCGATGTCCTGCTCGCCAACGAAATTCAATCCGCCATCGGCGGCCAATCCACCGCGAGCCTGGCCGGTGAAACCTCGTTGCGCGAATTGTGCGCCGTCATCAAACAATGCCGCGTCCTGCTCACGAACGACACCGGCCCGATGCACATCGCCGCCGCCGTCGGCACACCGGTCGTGGTTCCCTTCGGCAGCACCTCGCCGGAATTGACCGGACCCATCGTATCCCCCGGCTCGAAGCATCAACTCATCAAATCCGACGCCCCGTGCTCGCCCTGTTTTCTCCGCCAATGCCCCATCGATTTCCGCTGCATGAACGGGATTGCGACGGAACGCGTCGTGGAAGCCGTGCTTAAAACTCAAGCGGGTTAAAAGTTCCAAATTCCAAGCGTCCAAGCTCCAGAGAAGTTCCAAGGGCCAAGCTTCAATGTGCTGCGAATGCGGAGGCGTTTTGGAAATTGGTGATTGGATGTTCTCTGGAGCTTGGACGCTTGGAATTTGGAACTTCCCCAGACGATTGCAAGGCCCTCATGCAAGATCCCGGGGGCGGATAAAAAAAGCAGCCGCTGCGATTAACTCACAGCGGCTGTTTCGTTTCTAAAATTGAATCAAGCTTTCCGGCGGCGGAACGCGAGGAGCGCGGCCACACCCATGCCACCCAAAGCGAAAACGGACGGTTCGGGAACAGGCGCCGCTGCAAAGAAGGCAGCGACAGGAGTGCGATTTGCTCCAGTTCCACCATTGTTCAGGACGCTTCCAGCTCCGCCCACCGTGGTCGAGTTGACCGCAATATCCTGATTGGCCGTAATTGGACCACGTTCCCAGGTAAGGCTGCTCCCATCCGTCGCCACCAGTCCAAACCAATAGCTGTCACCAGAAGTAATGGAAATTTTATCAGCCCCCGAAAGCAGAAACACGTCAAACTGATTGGCGCTGGTCAGAGTCACATTCAGTCCCGGAGTGAACAAATTCACTTCGCTTCCCGTAAATGTGTAAACCGGGCTGGTGCCGGGTAGCGTATAGGACGAGCCAAAATCATACATGACCAAATTAAAATTTCCGCCCCCGGTTAGAAAGGCCTCATCGATTTCAACCGCACCCAAAGTGAAGGAACTTCCAGCCTTAAAAATGACTCCGGACGAAACGCCCCCATCTTGCGAGTTCTGCGTATTGGGGGTGGAAATCGATTGCGCCAAAGTCCCGGCCGGACTCCCGCTCCACGAGGTGCTGGCTTGCGTCGTGGTGCTGTCAATGGTCAGGGTGACGCCGGCCTGGCTCGAGACACAAACCGCCAAAAGGCTCGTAAGGACTGGAAGAGAGTATTTCATAGAATTGATCTGATTCAGTACAGCTTTTTAAAGGGCAGCTATCCATTAGCAAAAAAAAATTCGTCGAGACATACGACAAATGTCGTATAGTGATATAACTTATTGAAATGAGTCGCCTGTGAAATAATCATAAAAACTAATTAACAGCTTAATTGAGAAAATCCTTTGCTCCGATGTGTGATTCCTCCTGCCGTGCCGACCTGGTCAGTGCTTCTCTTCAGCCCCTTTAGACCGGAACTCGCAGCTTTCAGGTACACTTGCCTTTCCAGCGCTCCTGCGGAATACTGCGACCGTGCAGCCGACAGTCACTG
>DASZPR010000795.1:0-11857 GCA_035550235.1 Verrucomicrobiia bacterium
AGCACGACGGCCAGCGGGTCGCCGATGAAAGGCGTGCGCTTCCACACATTCGCTTCCGCGCCGGTCTTTTTGTTGACCTGCGTGCCGCTCTTGATGCGACGGTAACGTCCCCACTCGGTTTTGATGAGGATGGCCTTGGCCTCGTTCTCAACCACGAAACTCATGCCGATGGAATTGGGGAAGAAAGTAGCCGTGGGCGGCGTGGAGGCATCGGTCGCGCCAACTTCAGGGTCATCCTTGCCATCCGTTTTGAGTGCGTCAATTTCCTCGGCTTCGACAGGGGAAGATTTTGGCGCGAGCATCCCCACGAGATAGCGGCCGGTGACGCGGTCTTCGCGCTGATCCAATTCTTCTTCCGCGCCTCCGGCCGGGCCGAGCAGGTCATTGACGATCATCGCCGTCAATTCGTCGCGGATGGCGTGCGGGGTTATGGGCGGCAGCGCGGTTGAGTTCAAAGCGGGAGCTGTGTCTTGATCGGGCATATTGTCGGCATGGCAGATAAGCCGGGCCATCACGGCGAACTAGAATTTCTGGCGCAAGTTCCTTCGCCCAACGGTCGTTTCGTGCGGCGGCGGACAATAGCGTGTAGCGTAACGCAAGATAAGTGAACGGGCTTACCCGGCGATATTCATTCAAGGCACGCAATGCGAGGCGGGGCACATTCACGGCTGCGGCCTTTCCGTTTCAAGATGCAGAGCCGCGCCGCGCGCCATAAACCATCCGTTGTGTTGTATCGGATGCACAGTGGGCGCTTCGCCTCTCCGAGGATTGTCCTGCCATTGGTGGCGAACTTTTGGGACTTTGGGGAAAACGTGCTGATTCAAACCGGGGAAAAGATTTACCAGCGCGTTGTTTGTCGAAGGTTCGACCCACAGCACCGTGGCCTGCTGTGCTTTGACATATCGCAAAATCTCACGCAACTGGCCTTTGCAGTCTTTCACTTTGTTGTGAAGAAAGCCGGAAAAATTGACCGCCAAAACTGCGTTTTTGGCGCGGTGATTGGAGCTTTTTAGCCAACGGTTAATCAGGTCGCTCGTTTTTTCCTCATCTTCCACATCCCAATCCAAAACAGTCGGTGCAATGCGGATGCCGACATTCTTTAATTGCGGTGCGAGTTTGCGATACAGCTTGCGCTGCAATTGCTGTGCTGGCTTGGAAATATCCCCACCGACGATGCTCACGAAAAGTGGTTGCCGGGGAAGAACGTCTTGCTCCCTTAATTCGGCAGCGATGCAAAGCAGCGTTGCGCCAGCCGCTCCCGCACCGCACGGAATATCAAGCAGGTGTAGATGACTCCCGGAAAACATTTGAGTGAACACGTCGCGCGTCGTTTTGAATACCTCCTTGGGATCGAGTGCCACGAATTGCATTCGCGCGCACGAACCGCTGAAATTCCGGCTGAAATGTTTTTGGGTTTCTTCTTCGGTTATTCCGCCCTGCGGGCCTTCATCGTTCGGACTTTGATCCTCTGCATCGGCTCGCAGGTTCAACTCGTCCAACATCTCGCCGTAAACTTCAATCAACATTCGGGGAAGGCGGATTACTTTCGGGTGTCCGTTTCCAACCCAAGTCGGCGCAACGTCCCATAACGAGCTTGGAATCGCATCCGTGTTGATGAATGGATTTGGCATTTGTCGGTTATTTGATTGCGATATGACTCCCAAGAAAGCCGTGGCCCAAACCGGCACCTGAACTTCCAGCCAAATCGCTCCAGCCGTAGGCAGCGGCCACGGTCAGGTTTGCGTGAACCGACATCCGACATGGCCGGGTTTGGCCGGGTTTGGCAGGATAGCCCGCTGGCAAATCTGAACTCCCAGCGAGAGAATATTCTAAAAACCCTTTATTATCAGGCTCAAACTGCGAACCGCAGCCGACGAGTCGTAGGGAGCACATGGGCGTTCATTCTGGCCGGGTTTGGCCGGGTTTGGCCGGTTGCCACTCTTTCGGCGTGCGGCGAAATATCGTGGACGGGCCGTCGCCTTCGCGTTCCATCCAGCCGCCATCAACGAGTTCACCGAGATCGCGTCGCCCTTGGCGCTCACTCACGGTCAATCGCTCGCAGTAGTCTGGCAACCGGATCGCTTCGCCGGACTTCAACTCACCCAAGATTTTTTGTTCCCGCAGGTTAAGCTTCGCGGCATCCGCCTTTTTGGCTTTGGCGAAAAACGTCAACGTCACGCCCGTCTCGTCCACTTTCCATTGCGGCGTGGGCAACCCGGCTTCCGCGCAGGCGGAAATAATTTTCTGTGTGCCGCGGCCAATCCGCTCCATCAGACCGTGCAGAAAAAAAACTTGGGCAATGTCCGGGTTGCGCGGCATGGACGGATGTTCCCGCGTCAAGTCACCGATCTTCAGCCCCGGCGGAAGCGAACCAGAATTCCAGATGACCAGCCGCCCCGGATAAACATCCACAGCCAGGCCGCCGCTAAAATTCGAGTAATCCCGATGGACGAATGCGTTCACCAAGCCTTCGCGTAATGCGGCTTCGGGATAAACTGGACGATCAATTCGTTGCAATCCCTCCTTGAACGTGGCTGACACGGACAAATGCTTACGGAGCATCGCAAACACCTCATCCAGCATCAGCAAAGCTGGCCCTTCAAATTGCCGGTTGTCAATGAAGTCACCCCCCTTGTCCATTGCATATACGGTGACACGCACGCGCGCTTGAGGAAATTGTTGCGTTGGATTATCTCCGAATAAAACCTCCGCCGCATTCGTGATCGTGCCGTCCCGAAACAGATTCAGAGCTGTCAATATGCTCTTCAAATCCTTCCCCAACGAAAGATTACGGTTCGTATGGGCGCGACGCGCGACGCCATGAATAACACCTTCAGCCAGACGATCCAAGTTCCCTCCGGGAATCAGTCGTCGTTCCCACCGCTCGATCTCACGAAAGCCGCCTTCTACCATTTGGCGAATTTCGTCAGGGCTGGCGGCAACCGTAGCTGCACCTTTGCGGATATAAATCGTTCCGTCCACGGTATAAGGCCGGTCGCGCCCGGCGGGCACGTCCACCAAACAATAGCCCGTGCCTGCACGTTCAATGGGCGTCACCGACCAAAGCGCCGGGGGATGCAACTTCTCCCGCAGTTCCGATTCGATGGTTTTGACCAGCGATGCCACGGGGTGCGCCCCTGACTCCACCAGCACCGTGCCGCCTTCCGAGTTCAGGAACGCACACACCGCATGGGCAACCTCTGGTCCGTCCAACGCCAAATGCTCAAAATGCCGCGATTCCATTCGCCGCAACAACGAAGTCAATTCCTGATCCAAACTCACGATTGGCCTCCTTTCTTCGGTTGCTCACGGGCGGTGAGCGCGGCAAACGGCTGGTCTTTAATAAACTGGACGACATCGGCGTAACGCAGGAACTGCGAAACAACAAAAATGTTTGCGTCTTGCGGCGTGGCGTAGGGCTGTGCCCAGTTTCCGCGCCGGTCGCGCAGCTTCTTTTCCGCTTGAATCACTTCCTCATACACATCAATCACGCGCAAATCGTCCACCAAATGCTTGGTGGCGAGTTTCAGCTTGCCGCGTTCGGCGGAAGTTTTGTAGCCGAGTTCGCGTAGCAGGCTGCGGGCAAAAATCAAATCGTGATGTGCCAGAAACCAGCGGGGAATCGGACGTTTCAACGCCGCCTTCACTTCTTGATGCGTGATGGACGGCCCGCCATCCTCCTTGTCCTTGCCGCTGCCATATTTCGTGGTGAGAATGCCCAGAAACAAATCGCACTTCTCCACCGCCGCCAAGCAGTTCTCGAAATTCGATTTCTGCGAATCCACCGGCACAGTTCCTTTGTGCGACATCCAGACGGTGAAGCCCGCGCCGTTGAGGATGCCGAAAATCTGTTCCAGCAATTCCTCGATGCCATACACCGTGGATGACACCATGATGACTGGCTTGCGTTTGGGTTGGGCTGGTTCGCTCATGCTTGGTGGATTAAAGCAAATCCGGCTCTGGCGGGGCAATCAAATCTCCTTGCGGAGTTAGTGCAACTCGCTCGATCACAAGTCCACCCCCAACAATCTATTCTCCGGGATTGAAGCATCGAGCACCGGGTCGAGAATCCACGGTGACTGGTTTAATTCGGTTGGTGGTGCTTCCGTGGTTGTCACGATGTATTGGAAAGCGGGGGCAACGCCTGCATCGCCTTCAAGGCCGCGGGCTGCGCGGAAAAGTGTGACGTAGATTGGGGCCGCGAGGTCGGCTTCGCGGGGGCTGTCGTGAATGAGAAAACGTGGATGATGCGCCTTGGCATCCGTTAGGCCGAGTGCAAGCGCGGCTAAATCAAACGCAAGCCAGCGCACGACCTTGTAAGCTGCGCTGTCGCGGGGGCCGTGGTATTCGAGTTCAGGCACGATGCTTTTGCCGGAAAAGCGCACGCTGCCGGTGACGATGTTCCCCAGCATTTGTCGAACAATATGGTTGAACAGTTGCCCGAAATGGCTGACCAGATTTTTGTGCTGCTCGGTGAGGTCATCGAGGTGCTTAATCAAATCCTCTTTCTCAATCTTCAAGTCGTTTAACGCCTTGTCCCACACCTCCAATTCCGCGCAGGCCGTCTGGTAGGCGACCAGCAAGCGCTGGTTGTCGAGCAGTTCGAGCAGCGCGGAAAAACTTTCGACGTAGCCGTTGTGCGGCGTGGCCGAAAAAACAATTTGTGCTCGAAATAGGGTGCGAGGGTGCGGATGGCGTTGGTGCGCTGCGAATCGGTGGCGTATTTGCCACGGCCTGACGGGGCGACGTTGTGAGCCTCGTCCACGATCATGAGGTCATAGGGCCGTGGATAGGCGGGCTGGTCGCCCGCGGGCAGCGTCTCGCGAAACAACCGCATGGGGCGCTCGCGCTTGAGGAAGTCAATGGACGTGATGAGGCGCGGAAAATGTGCCCAAGGATTTATATGAATGCCGCGGCGGCGACGAAGATCCGCGAGCAGATTGCTATCCACGATGCGAAAGTCGAGGCCGAACTTGTCGCGCATTTCCTCCTGCCACTGAACTTGGATCGAGGACGGGCAGACAATCAGGATGCTGCGGGTGCGGTGGCGCAGAATGAGTTCCTGCATGACGAGGCCGGCTTCGATGGTCTTGCCCAAACCAACGTCGTCGGCGACGAGCAGGTTCACCCGCGGCATGGACAACGCGCGCACGACGGGGTCGAGCTGATAATCGTCCACCTCCACGCCACTGCGAAACGGGGCTTGAAGCGCCTTGTCGTCCGCGCTGGAAACTGATCCCCAAGCAACTGCGTCAAGAAAGGCATCAAAGACTCTTGGCGTGTCGAACGATTTCAGGGGCGGCAGCTTGGTCTTATCCACGGGAACAACTCCCGGTTCAAGCTCCCATACGATGGACAGCTCTTCTCCCAAACCTTCGTCTTCCACCGATGACAAACGCAGCAAATGCTGGCGCTCAATGGGCTGTTGAACCGCGGCTGGCAGCGGCAGCGTGGAGGTTTGGATGTCACTGACGACAAACGGGCGTTGGCGGGCGATGACGATCTGGCCGGGTTCTGGAAGGGCGGCGGGCATGAGTTCCTTGGATCGTTTTATTTATTGTCGCAAATCATGGAACATTTCCGTTTAAGTAGCTGCTTTGTCGCGGGATGATGCACCCGCGCGAGATAACTTCACAGAAAAAATTAACACAGCGAATGTCCAAGCCAAAAATAATGGGCGGAATCAGCGGCGGGGCGGTGTGAGTCGGACTGTGGTTCCCGGTTTGGTGACGTTGACTCCCTTGACCTTGAGCATTGCTTTTGCGAGTGTGCGACGCTCATCGGTGGCCACGTTTGGCGGCAGAATTCCGGCAAAACGGCCTTCCATCGAATCAAACTGCGGCATATCGGCTTCGTTGAATCCAAAAAACTTGCCGTTGCCGCTGCGGATGATGGGGAAATATTTCTGTTTCTGGCCGGCGCGGTCTTCGCCCATGAGGATAACCACCTCCTGCCGGTCGAATGATTCGGACGGCGGTTCGGTCATATCAAATTTCTCGCCGGGCTTGGCTGTCTTCATCCATGCCTCCAGCGCCATGACACAGGTGGTGGCAGCGTGGGCGATGCACATGAGTCGGGCGTTGGTGGCAAAGGCGTTCTTGTCGCCGTCGTCGGCAAGGCTTTCAGGAACGAACATCATTGGGCCGTCAGCGCCAATCAGGAATAGTGTGGGAGCCATTTTCCCGCTGTTGCGCATACAGAATTCCGCGTAATGGCCGGCTTGGGCCATGAGGTCGTCGAGCGTTTTGAGTTGTGAGGGCGGCTGCAACGGTGGAAATTTTGGAGCGGATTGATACCGCAAGCAAGCATCGGTTCTGGCGGTGGCTCACCTACTACACCAACTGCCGCCAGATCGGAAACCATTCGGTGATCTTGCCATCGGCCTCCAACGGCGGCAACGTGAGGCGCTGGAAACCTCTTTCACAGTGGACCAAAACGCATTCATGGTCGCGAAGATTGCGGAGCTTGTGTGGTTTGATTTTATGTTCCTCGGTTTCGTTGTAATTCACGTTGCGTTTGCCAGCACTTGATCCCCATGAGCGTTTTATCACGCGCTTTTTACCGAGAAAATCTGCGGCTTGGACGGCATCCTGCTCATCGGCTGAACGGAAAATCATCCGGTTGCGCAGGTTCAACGTCAGCACTTTTGATTTGTCATTGCCAAGCGGCGGGATGAGCGAGGTGGTGGATTGGGCGGCGGCAACGACGGTTGCGCCGGCTTCACGGATCACGTCCACGCAATTGTAATCGCTGGTGCCGTCCTCGCTGGCGGTCATAAACCGTTGCGCCTCGTCCGCCCAGAGGATGAGCAAATTGTCGTTGACTCGTTCGGTCTTGGACTTGTCGAACCGGCGCAGCGCGTGATTGTAAAAAAGCAATTTCAGAAACGTGTTCACATAGCGCCGCTCGGTCTGGAACTTCTGCGGCATGGTCACGAGGATGATTTTGCCAGCATCAATCGCCGAGTAGGCAAACGTGTTTTCCTTGGAGCAAAACACCTCGGCCACTTCCGGTGTCAGGAAATATTGAAGGTAGTTCCCGATGGTTTCGCGGACACCTCCCAATTGCTCTTCGGGCTGGTTAAGGAAGCGGTTCATGAAATGGTCGTGCAACTCCTTGCGCCGGGGAGCGTCAAACAAATCGTTCAGGTTTCGCAATTCTTCCAGCAACAGGAGTTTGTTGGACAAAATCGCAAACGCACCCGTCAAAGTGACCGGCTGGCTTAACTCACAAAGCAGCTCCAGCGCGTGGGCAATGTGCGTCTGTGCCTGACTCTTGAAAAAGCCCTTGTCACCGCCCTGTCCCAGGCTGGTGGCCGTATCCACCACAAATTTTGCATAGGTGGAAAATGGAATGCTGCGGTCGCCGGTGAGATTGAACCGGTGCGGCGGTTTCCATTTCAGGTCGGCTTCATTCGTTCGAATTTGCAGGTGAATCAAATTCTCCGACCGCCCGTAGTGGTGCGCCATTGCCGAAAGCGTTTCCCAATACACGCCTTTTTCATCAATGCACAGCCCGCCCCAGTTTTTTTCATTCTGGAAAACCTGATGGGCGAGTTGGTTGATGCCGGAACTGGTTTTGCCGGAGCCGGTGTCACCGGTGATGAGCCAGCCCCGGCAAAATTGATTGCGCCGCCATGTCAAATTGCCGAGCTTCGCGACATATTTTTTAGGTTTTTTGGAGGCGAACAAGTGCCGGCAGGTGAATATGAGCAATAAAATGCCGTAGCCACCCAAGATTGCCCAAACCAACTTGAGCAATGGCGACAATTGATGCCAATGGGATTGGAGAGGATTGTTTTTCATAAAAGGAATTTTCCGAGAATCAAACCGATGAGCAGTCCGCCGAGCAGCGCGGTGGCGGCGGCGTAGAGCGCCTCCGACATGAGAATGGTTTTAACCGGCACCGGCGACGGCTGCGCCGCCAGCACCTCAATCAGCTCCTCCATTTTTTCCCGAAACGATTTGGAGGATTCAGTGACAGCGGTGATGTCGGCGCGGAACTGGTCTAGCGAAGGCATCTGGCGCTGGCGCAGTGCGTCCCAATGTTTTTGATGAATCCGAAACAGTTCGACGAGGAGATAAACCGCATCATCGTCCCGGATTTTATTTGTTTCCTTCCACTTGCCGAGCGTTTGCAGGAATTCCTCGTCAAAGTCCGGTTTTGTATCTTTGGGCGGCGTGCTCATGTTTTTTGGGGCAGTAATAGTTCTGCGGCAGAATCAATTTCGGCATAAAGTTTTCGCTGCCAGGTCTGGAGCCGCTGGCGATCCAGCAAATACAGGGAGCCATCCTTGACGGCTTCAGTGATGGGCTGGTTTTTCAGGCTCAATTCCTCGACTAGCCACGGCTGCAATTTGGCCATCGCCACCTCCTTCATGCCGAAATCCTTTCGCAGCCGTTTGCGGACGGCGGACTGCTCATAGACGGCAAACTTGTCATCGTGAACCGCGTTGCGCAGCACGACATAGGAACAGGCGTCGGCCATGTGTTTTTCGATGCGTTGGAGCTGGTCAATGCTGTCGGCCTCGTGATTGACCGGGATGACGAGTGTCAAGGCGGCGGACAGGATTTTTAGCGTGCCGCGCAGGTCAATTAAATCGAAGTAATCGAAAAAGACCTCGGTGGAAGCCGCCCGGCAATCCACGACCACCAGGTCGGTTTTATCAAACGCGCGGAACATGGCGTCCAGCGCGCGGGGCTGGGACAGGTCCATAAATTCCACGGCCTCGCCGTGAAACCGTTTCAGGGTGGAGTTCTCGTTGTCGCAGTCGCAGGCGACGTGGAGGATGTTCTTGTCCTTGAGATACTGGACGAAGTTGACGGCAAAGAAACTTTTGCCGACACCGCCCTTGCCATTAAGGATGAGGTCGAGTCGTTTAATCATATTGTTCTCCGGGTGGTAGCAGTTCAATTTTGGCGATGTGTGGTCCGCGAATTTTCACCGGCGCGCTTTGGTTTGGCACCGGCAGCGCACCGAGGGGTGCGGCAGTCGTTGCGGCCAACACTTTTTTGATCGTGGCCTTGGGCGCGGTTTTTCCCGTTGGATTTGAGTTGGCAACTGACGGCGCACGATGCGGTGCAGAGGGTTTGCGCCGCCTTTCCTTCAGGGTGCGGCGGCAGAAGTTGCTGACGCAGGTGGCGGAGGCGTTGATGCCGCTTTGCGTCAACAGTTCGCTGATGGCGTGGTAGGAGACCCCGCGTTTGCGTAACGCAGCAATGTCTTCCTTGAGCGCCAGCAACCGCGATACGCGTGACTTGGCAGTCGGCGCATATTGAGACGCCGCATGGCGGAACCGGTTCAGCGCGTCGGGCAGGATGTCGGGCTTGTTCATATCGAACTTGTGATGAACGCCGCAGAATGGTTGGCGACAAACAGCGCGGATGGCGTGCCATTTGGGTTGGCGACAATATGTTCAGCACACGAAGCGGGGATGTGCGCATGAAAGTGTGCATCTGACGCCGTATTGGCGTTGCAGCGCGGTTTGCGCCAAATCCTTCGCTGGCGAAGGGGTAAGGCTTCTTCTGCCTTAAACGGATTGGGAAACATTTTGCCTCCTCTGTTGCAGCAATTCGTCGCGCCAGTTTTTGAGCTGCTCGGCGACAATTTGGATACGGCTGTTTTGCTCGATGGCGTTCACTTGGATTCGTCCGGCGTAATGTTCGCCCAGGCTCGATTCCGGCATCTGCATGACGGAATGGTTGGTGGCGGTGTTGATGCGCTCACCGAGTTTGTTAAGCACTTCGATGGCGTTCAGTAATTCAGCGGTGGTTGGTGTCAGCATAAGTCAGGAGGTAAGGCCGCGCGGACAACCGCCATTTGCCTGGCTGGTTTCCATTGACGCGGAACGGTTCGTTATCATGCCGGCAAGTGAAACAGTTTGCCCCGGTCGTTTTGTGTAATCTTTACACAAAATTAAGGCCGGGATTTGGGAGGCTGTTTTCCGTGCTGACGGCCAAGACCCAATACAATTTGACGAATGCCAGGGAATACTTTGAGGAACACCTGTGCGTTGGTGATTATTATGATGAAGGGCAGCGTGTCGCCGGCCAGTGGATCGGAACAGGCGCGGAACAACTTGGCTTGTCCGGCAAAGTTCGCGCCGATGAATTTCTGCGACTCTGTGAGAACCAGCATCCCAAGACGGGCGAGACACTGACGCAACGGATGAACACGGTGCGGATGGATGATGGCAAGGAGACGGTCAACCGCCGGGTATTTTACGATTTCACATTCTCACCGCCCAAATCGGTTTCAGTCGTGGCCTTGGCTGGCGCCGATGAACGGATCGTTGAGGCTCACAACCAAGCGGTCTGGTCGGCCATGCGGGAACTTGAAGCCTTTGCGGCTACCCGTGTCCGGGCTGGCGGCGGACATGGCGACCGATCCACCGGCAATGTCGCGGCGGCGTTGTTCACCCATGACACCTCCCGCGCCCTTGACCCGCATTTGCACACCCATTGTGTCGTGTTCAACGCGACATTTGACCCGGTGGAGCAACGCTGGAAGGCGCTGCAAAATCACGAGATGCTGCGGGCGCGAAAATTCGCTGAAAACGTCTATTACCACGAGCTTGCCCGCCAGTTGCGGAGTTTTGGTTATCAGATAAAAAATCATCCGCGAGGTGATTTCCAGATTGAGGGCGTTTCTGAAGAGATTTGCGACCGATTTTCCAAGCGAGATGCGGAAGTGGACAAGGCGTTGGCAAAGTTGCTGGCCGAAAAACCAGAATTGGCCGGGTCAAACCTCAAGGAAATACGGGCCAAACTGGCGGTTAAAACCCGTGCCAGAAAACAAAAGGATTTGAGCCGGGCTGAACTGCGGACGATATGGGACGCGCAGTTGAGCGACGCCGAGCGCGCTTCGTTGCGGCAACTTGCGAGCCATTCGGAAAAGCCGGCCATTACGGACAGGCGTATTGCCATTGGCGAGGCGGTGCAATGGGCGGAAGAACACCTGTTCGACCGCAACTCGGTTGTGCTGCAATGCCAGTTGTGGCAACAGGCATTGGAACGGGCGCGCGGCGAGAGTTTCACGCTGGACGAACTCAAGGAATCCACCCGCCAGCGCAATTACATCCAGAGTCCCGAACGCCCCAATGAAGTGACTTTGCGCGAAGTGTTGCTGCGCGAGTTGGAAATTGTCCAGGGCGTCAAGAACGGTGTCGGCGTTTGCCGTCCTCTAGTGGACGATCCACAGACGGGAAATCCAAAATTGGATGGCGAACAACGCAAGGCTTTGGATGCACTGCTGCGTTCAACCAATACCGTGTCGCTTTTCCGGGGCGGTGCCGGCACGGGCAAAAGTTTTGTCCTGCGCGAGCTGGTTGAACAAGTCCATCACTCTGGCCGGCCTGTCACTGTTTTGGCCCCGCAACGGCAGCAGGTGGTGGACATGGAAAGCGCGGGTTTCCCATCGCCCACGACCATTGCCAATTTTTTGATCAAGGGCGAACTGGCCGCCGGTGTGGTCGTCGTGGTGGATGAGGCCGGCCAGATTGGTGGCCGCCAGATGCACCAGTTGTTGCAACTGACCCGTGAACGGAATGCTCGGATCATTCTTTCCGGCGATACACGCCAACATGGCGCGGTTGAAGCCTCCGATGCGCTGCTGGCCATTGAGCGGTATTCCGGCATTGCGCCGGTGGAATTGCACATCATCCGCCGGCAAGACCCGGCGCTGGCTCGCAATCAAAGTGAACGGGCGCGGATCAGACAATACCGCCAAGCCGTCGAAGCGGCGGCGGCGGGCAAGCTGGTCGAGTCCTTCAAGCGGCTCGACCAGATGGGCGCGATTGTGGCCTGTGGTTTGGGTGAACAGGCCGACAAGCTGGCCGATGAATACCTCCGGCTGGCAG
>DASZPR010000796.1:0-2600 GCA_035550235.1 Verrucomicrobiia bacterium
GAAAGGAGATCGGCAAGTGCGTATGGAAAAGGAAACGCCCGTAAATCAGGAGCGACCACTCGTCGCCTCGGCCGTGCGTCGCGCAAAGGGTCGTTCATCGCAAGTATCTCAAAATCAACATCAGTCGTGCCCAATCGTGCCCAGTCGTAGGATGGGGGAATGCACGACTCCACACCACCATTGGCACGCAGAGAGCAAAGTAAGGACAGCAATTCACCCAATTTTAGATTGTCATTTCCGGCCATTCCCTCATGCTCGCAACGAAGGGGACAATTATGAAAACCACATTTCTTGTCATCGCACTTATCGGTTGCATCGCACTCGGAATTCTCGGCGTTGAACAATCCAAAAAATTGCAGGCGCAAAGCGACGAACTGGCCAGGACCAAACAACAGGTCGACGCGCTCCAGGCGGAGTTGAAGGAAAAGACCGACGCCGTCGAAAACGCCAAACTGGCCGAAGCCAGGACGCAAGTCCTCCAGAAGACACTCTCGGAAAGCACTTCAGTTGCCGTCGCCGAATCAAAAAAATCCGAGCAACTGAAACAATCCCTCGACGAAGCCAAGACGAACAATCCGATGCACGCGATTGCGAGCATGTTCAAAGACCCGAAGATGCGCGAAATGATGAAGGCGCAACAGAAGTCCGTAATCGGCCCCATCATTGATAAACAATACGCCGATTTGTTCAAACAGCTCAACATGACCCCGGACCAGGCTTCCGCAATGAAGGATTTAATCAGCAAGAAAATGCTCGCCGGTGCGGATGTCGGCATGGCGATGCTTGACGATAGTCTGGACGCCTCGCAGCGCGCCGATTTGACCAAACAGGTGAAAGCGGAGTCCGATGACTACGACCAGCAGATCAAACAACTCCTCGGTGATGACAATTATAAAGGATATCAATCGTACGAAAAAACCGTTCCGGACCGGATGGCTGTGGATCAATTCAACAGCCAATTTGCCGGCACATCAACAGCCCTCACACCGTCACAGCAACAGCAATTGGTTCAAGCTCTGAGCGATTCGCGCAATAATTTCAATTGGACGTCCGGTTTGAACAACCAGCAGGACCTCGGTGCAAACGGCGATATTGCATCCATGCTTACGGATGAAAATATTGCCAAGTTCACGGCTGAGCGCGAGCAATTCGACCAGCAATTTCTCGTCCGCGCGCAGCAGTTTTTAACGCCCGAACAAGCCACCGCCTACCAGCAGTTTCAAAAACAGCAGCGCGAATTGCAATTGATGGGCTTTAATGTGGCCAAGCAAATGTTCAAACAGGGCGGCCACTAGCCGGTCACTTGCCCCGCGAGTTCCTCCGCCGGGTAAGTCCAAATCTCCGCCAGTGTCGGATGATAATGCGGCATCGCCGCCAGCTCCTGCACCGTCATCCGCTTATGCATCGCCGCAATAATCTCATGAATCAACTCGCCGCCCACCGGACCCACGCACGCGCCGCCGATGATTTCGCCGGTCTTCGGTTCCGCGAGCAGTTTCACAAACCCATCCTTCGCCTCCATGATGAGCGATTTGCCGTGATCATTGAACGGATATTTCGCCGTGAGATAGGGAACGTTGCGCACATGCGCCCGTTTCTCGGTAAGGCCGACCGAAGCGATTTGCGGATCGGTAAAAACAACCTCTGTAATCAGCCGATAGTCCATCGATTTCATTTTGTCCGGCGATGTAATATTGTGCGCCGCAACTTCTCCCTGCTGAATGGCAATGTGCACAATCTCATGCAACCCGGTGCAATCACCGACCGCGTAAATGTGCGGAAAATTGGTTTGCATGTGCCGGTTCGTCACGATGCGCCCAAACTCGAGCTCCACGCCAATTTTATCCAGGCCGAGCGGCGCCACATTGGGAATTCTCCCGAGCGCAAAAAAGATTTCCTCGGCCAGCACCCGACTCGGTTCGCCGTGGTGCTCGAAAAAAACCTCCTTCAAATTCCCCAGCCGGCGTGCGTCCGTCAGTTTGGTGTTGGTGAACACGGTGATGCCTTCGCGCCGGAAAACATCTTCAATCACCGCGGCCGCGTCGGAATCCATTTCGTGCAACACATGCGGACTGCGTTGAATGAGCGTCACCTTCACCCCGAAGCGCGCGAAAAATTGCGCAAACTCCAATCCCACCGCGCCGCCGCCGAGCACGATGATCGAGCGCGGCAGCCGGGTCAGTTGTAGCGCTGTGTCACTCGTCAGGTAGCCAACTTCGTTCAATTGGGGCAGGGGAGACGGCCCGACCGCCGATCCGGTGGCGATGACAAAATTTTTCGCCGTGAGTGTTTGGCCATTGCTGAGGGTCAGCGTGTGCGGATCCGCGAAACGCGCCATCGCGCGAATCAATTCGAACTTCCCTGCCGTCAATTGTTGCGCGCGATAATCGGCAAATTCCTTCACCTGCGCGTCCTTGCGCGCCATGACTTTGGCGAAATCAAAATTTACCTCGGCGCGAATGCCCCACGGTTCGGAATGTCCCGCCAGGTGCATCACCTCGGCGGCGTAAAGCAGCGCTTTGGTCGGCATGCAACCACGCAGAATGCACAATCCGCCAAGTTCATCAGCACCATCAATGACGACAGTCTTGAGTTTCGCT
>DASZPR010000797.1:0-3427 GCA_035550235.1 Verrucomicrobiia bacterium
ATGAACGTCAGCAACGGCCCCTTCTTTTTGAAATCACAACGCGTCAATGTCCGCACCGTTGTTTCCATCTCATAGTTCCGATTCGCCGCAAACGATTTAAAATCGTGCTTCCCGACAAACAACGCCGCCGCCTCGCGCATCGCCTTCAAATCGAGCGGACGCGGCACCTGCCACGCACTCCCGCGAATCAACGGATTCATCGCCGTGTGGTTCCACACGAAATACCGATACTGCTTCCCCTTCGCATCAAAACGCGCATGAAAAGTCGACGCCGCCCGCGCCGCCGACAGCACCCGCACATCCTCCGGCAGCCAATGATTGAGGGCGAGCGCGAGCTTCCGCGCATCCATCTTGCACTCCGCTGCCGGCACC
Source organism: Verrucomicrobiia bacterium (assembly GCA_035550235.1). Lineage (GTDB taxonomy): Bacteria > Verrucomicrobiota > Verrucomicrobiia > Limisphaerales > DASXHY01 > DASXHY01. Next base: position 373 of record DASZPR010000797.1, read on the forward strand.
TCAAAATGCGCCACCATCCCCAGCGCATGCACCCCCGTGTCCGTGCGGCTTGACCCATGCAACCGCGGCCCGCTCGGAAATAATTTCGCCAGCGCCTGCTCCACCTTTTCCTGAACGCCCGTGCCAATCTTCTGCATCTGCCACCCCTGGTAAGCCGCGCCGTCGTAAGCGATGACCAGTTTGAATTTTTGAGACTTAATTTGCACCGAAGATATAAGTGAAACGTAAAACGTAAAACGCGAATTCACGTTTTACGTTTCACGCAACACGTTTCACGCCCCAAGACTGTCCAAATAACTCTGCAACAAAATCGCCGCCGCCGTCTTGTCCACCTTCTGCTTCCGATCCTGGCGGCGAACACCGCCTTGAATCAAAAACCGCTGCGCCTGCGCCGAGGTCAACCGCTCATCCCACGTCTGGATGGGAATCGCCACCAAATCTTTCAGCACCGCGATGAATTCCTGCACCTTCAACGCCGCTGGACCGTAGCTGCCGTCCATGTTTCGTGGCATGCCGATAAGAATCAATTCCACTTCCTTCTCGCGAATGATCTCCTTCAGCCGCGCGACAAAATCAAGAAACGGCTCAGCCGCCACAAATTCCAGCGGCTGCGCAATCATCTTCAACTCATCGCTCAACGCGATGCCGATGCGTTTGGTTCCATGATCAAGAGCAAGAATGCGCATGTCGTTTAATTCGTTAAATGAGTTAACTTATTTAACTAACTCAACCACCCCTCAAGTTTCCCTGCGAGTTCCGCCGGCACCCTCTTCGGCTTCTCATTCGCCCCCGTGCACACATGAAACGTCTCGCCCTCAAGAATCAAAACCTTCTCATCCTTCAAAATCCGAAACCCAAAATTCAGCCGCGCCCCCTGCACCAACGTCGTCCACAATTCGATCGTCAACACCTCGTCATACCGCGCCGGCGATTTATAGCGCAGATGACATTCCGCCACCGGAAAACTCGTGTCCTGCGCCTGCAATTCCCGCAGCGGCGCACCCAGTTCCCGGAAAAACTCCCCCCGTGCCGCCTCCAGAATATCCAGATACCGCGAGTAATAAATATGGTTGCCGATCGTGCAATCGGCATAAACAACTCTATAAATATGGCGAAAAATCCGTCCCGACACGGCGCTAACTGTAGCGGCGCTCTGGGAGCACCGCCATTTTAAAAATCTCCCACAACGGCCGGACTCCCTGAACACCGTTTGTAGTTCCGCCTTCAGGCGGTCCCCCCGCCACTCCACTTATTAATACATTTCCCCCCGGGTAAACCCTCCCTAATGTTGAAAATGAAAAAACATTAGTTGCGCGGCGTATTTTTCAGATTATCTTGCGACCATGGATTGGCAGCAGTTGGTTTCGTTGACGATTGTCAGCGCCGCAGCGGTATTGCTGTTGCGCTCCAAATTTCGTCCCCGCAAGTTCAGTTTCCAACGCGCCACCCATTGTGGCGGTTGTTCCCACGCGAACGCCGTGCCCCAACACACCATTATTTTCCGAGCCCGCAAAGGCGAGCGGCCGCAAGTAGTCATTAAACCCAAATGAGCATGCTTGCTTATAAAAACCGCCTGAGATAATTTTTCGTTGGAATGGCCATGTGCAAAGTTAGTTCGTCTGTCCATTTTGTGACCCGCTCCGCTGGCGGGCGTGAAGGTTCCGCCCGTGCTCACTGGGTGCCCAATACAGACGTCTACGCAACCGACAACGGCTTGGTCATTAAAGTTGAGCTGGCCGGAATGCGCAGCGACAACCTCGAAATTACCATCGAGGGCAACCGCCTGCGCGTCAGTGGAAATCGGCCGGACGGCTGCCGCGCCCCGAAATGCAGTTTTTTGGTGATGGAGATTAACTACGGTCCGTTCGAGACAATGTTGGAGTTGCCGCAAGGTTACGATTTAGGTCAGGCCAAGGCTGCCTACTTGAACGGGTTTTTACGTATTGATGTTCCGGTGGCGCAGGCGCAGGTTAAAAGTACCAAGGTGCCAATCGCCGAAGGGGAATAATTTATTTTCTTCCGAACCTTTCGCGGGCGGCGGCATCTAATCTATAGAAACGCTCGATGACGTCGCCGGATACCGAATTTATTAGCATCCTGGGCGCCGCCGGAAACCCTGAGGCTCCGGCGCGCGTATCAGCGCATTCATTGCCCCAATCCCTTCCCATCCTCGGCCTGTCCGACATCGTGATTTTCCCGGGAATGGTCGCGCCCCTCCTCGTCGAAACGCCGCAAAGCATCAAACTCATTGATGACGTCGTGGCCGGCGATCGCCTCCTCGGCGTCGCTCTCCAACGCAAACCCGAAGCGGAAAATCCCACGCCCGAGGAAATGCACGAAGTCGGCTGCGCCGCGCGTTTGCTGAAAATGTTGAAGTTCCCGGACAACACCGTCCGCGTCCTCGTTGAGGGCCTCTGGCGTATCCGCATCAAGGAATACGTCAATCACGATCCCTATCTCAGCGCCAAATTCGAGCGCATGAAGGACATGACCGAGGACTCCGTGGAATTGACCGCCATGATGCGCAACGCGCAAGGCCAGTTCCAGGAGATCATAAAACTTTCCCCCGCCCTGTCCGAGCAGGTCAAAATCGCCGCGCTCAACACCGAGGACCCGGGGCATTTCACCGACCTCGTCGCCGTCAATTTGAACCTCAACCTCGAAGAACGCCAAAAGCTTCTCGAGACCACTTCCGTCAAGGAACGCCTGACCTTCCTGCTCCCGATGCTCAATCGCGAACACGAAGTGCTCACGCTCAGTTCCAAGATTCAGACCGAAGTCGCCACTTCTATTTCCAAGACCCAGCGCGATTTCTTTCTCCGCGAACAAATGCGCGCCATCCAGCGCGAACTCGGCGAAACCGAATCCAACGCCGGCGAAATCAAAGCCATCCGCGAAAAGATCGACGCGACCCCCATGCCCGCCGAGGCAAAAAAAGTCGCCACCCAGGAACTGGAACGCCTCCAGCAAATGCCCCCCGCCGCCGCGGAATACGCGGTCACGCGGCACTATCTGGATTGGCTCGTCGCCATGCCTTGGGAAAAAGAAACCGAGG
>DASZPR010000798.1:0-4709 GCA_035550235.1 Verrucomicrobiia bacterium
TTGGATCTTTCGCTCGCCTACGACACGCGCAACAGTGTGACCCTGCCGGACAAGGGAGAACGCATTGAACTATCCACCGTCCTTGCCGGGCCGTTCCCGGGTGATCAGAATTACTACAAGATTCAACTGAAGAGTGCTTGGTACTTCAAAGGATTTTTCCCCGGCCACGTTTTGGAAGTCATTGGCGAAACGGGTGTCGCGGATTCGTATGGCCATACTGGCGATGTGCCGTTTTACGATCGTTATTATTTGGGCGGATTGGATTCGCTCCGCGGTTTCCGCTATCGCAGCGTTGCGCCGCGTGAACGCCCGTACCCGCCCGCGGAAGGCAGTTCCCGCGAACCCATCGGCGGCGACACCTACTGGTTCGGTTCCGCCGAATATAGCGTCCCGATTATTCAGAGCGATAAAGAGCGTGGTGTCGGCATGCGGTTCGCAGTGTTTTATGACATCGGCAATGTCATGCTAAACCCTTACTCGTACAACTTTGATAAGTATCTCGACAACTGGGGTCTCGGCATTCGCTTGAACCTGCCCATCGGTCCGCTGCGTCTGGACTACGGCATTCCCATCACTCACGACCGCTTCAACAGCGGCTCCGGCCAGTTCCAATTTGGCGTCGGTTACACGCGCCAGTTCTAATTATGTATTCGTCAGCAAAAGCAATTTTGGCACGCCACATTTCTTTTTCGATTGTGTGCGTGGTGGCTTGCGCCGCGCTGGGAGTGCGCGGTGCGGAAAATCCTGCCGCTCGGTCCGCAGCCGTTTCCAGGCTCGCCAGCGCGCCGCTTTATTTCGAAAGCAACGCCGGACAGATCGACGCCTCCGCGCCGTTCGTCGCACGGGGGAACGAATGCAGCGTCCTGCTCGCTCCCACCGAAGCGCAAATTCTCCTCGGCAAGTTTTCGGATCAGGGCACGCCCGTCGTCCCGCGTTCCGTGCGCCTGCAATTGGTCGGTGCGAATCCCGCAGCGAACATCGCCGGGCGCGACCTCATGTCTGCGAAGGCAAACTATTTCATCGGCAACGAACCGTCACAATGGCATGCCGGCGTCCCGCTGTTTTCCAAAGTGCGTGTCGATGAAGTGTATCCTGGCGTGGCGGTGATTTATTACGCCAACCAATCGGCGCAATTGGAATACGATTTTATCCTGCAACCCGGTGCCGCTTCGGACCAAATCCGTTTTCATATCACCGGCGCGGACAGCATCCGGGTGGATGCCTCAGGAAACCTCGTGTTGAAATTAGACAGTGAAGAAATCCGCCAGCATCAACCGGTCGCTTACCAGGAAATTCGTGGCACCCGCGTGCCGGTGGTGGCCAGCTACCATTTGAATGCCGATGGCACTGTCGGCTTTGAGCTCGGTCAGTATGACCGCTCGTTACCGCTGACCATCGATCCCGTCCTGGATTTCCTGACCTACCTCGGCGGGAAGAAATTGGAACTCGGCCATGGCATCGCGCTCGACGGCAGCGGAAATATTTACGTGGCGGGCGAGACGCTCTCCAGCGATTTGAAGACTTTGAATCCAATTCAATTCGGCACGACCAACTTCGCCAAATTCCGCGGCGGCAACAACGCCTTCGGCGACGCTTTCGTCGCCAAATACGACAACTCCGGCGTGTTACAGTTTCTCACCTATCTCGGTGGCAAAAACGACGACGGCGCCATGGGAATTGTTTATGATACGGTGGCCGACGCCGTCTGGGTGACCGGCTTCACGGACTCGACGAATTTCCCGCTGGTGAACCCGTTGCGTTCACAACTCACCGGACAAGTTAAAAACGCCAGGCATGTGCCCCCCTCGGATGCGTTCATTTCCGAGCTTGATCCCTCTGGTACCAGCTTGCTCTTCTCAACCTATTTCGGCGGCAACAGCATCGACGAAGGTTTCGCCATCACGGCCGATTCAAATGGCAGCATTTACGTGACCGGCCTTACGAGCTCCACGAATCTCCCGGTCATGCCGCCCAATGCCGTACAAACCAATCTTAGTGGCCAGTTCGACGCCTTCGTCACCAAGCTCTCCGGCTCCGGAGGTGTCTACTCCAACAGCTACACCACGTATTACGGTGGCACGAATATCGACTACGCCTTGGGCATCACCGTGGATTCCGGATTCGACACGTGGATTACCGGCATCACGCTCTCCGCCGATTTGCCCCTGGTCGCGCCCTTGCAATTGCCGCCAGGCGTGAATCATTTTTTCACCAACGGTTACACATTTACCAATCTGAATACGGAAACGTTTTTTCCCAAACACAACCTCAACAACTTGAAGGCCGACGCATTTGTCGCGGAACTGAACCCGTCCGGCACGCTCATGCCGTTCTCGTCCTATATCGGCGGCAGCAACGATGACGTTGGCGCGCAAATCACTTTCGATAAAAGTTCCGGCAGTATTTATGTCGTGGGTTACACCGCATCCGACAATTTCCCGACCAACGAGCTGACTGCCACGCCCACCAACTTTTCGGCGTCGGTCACGAATCAAATCGTGTTCAATGTGCCCAACACCAATTTTCTTTCCCACGTCTTTGTCCTGAAAATTACCGGCGGCGGTCTCGACCGCTCGACTGCATTCGGCGGCAACCAGGGAGATCAAGGCAACGCCATCGCCGTGGACGGCAGCGGACTCGTTTACGTCACCGGCACGGTCGGTTCCACGAATTTCTTTGAGCGCCCGTTGCTCGTCACGAACATCACGACTTCCGTCAAGCATGGCCGCACCGTGACGAACTATTTCGGCATCGTGACCAACAGCCCCGTATTCACGAATTTAAGCAACACGAACTCAACGGTGAAATTCCGGCGCAATGGCAACACCAATGACGTTTTTGTAGCAGTGCTTTCGTCCGACTTGTCCACGTTTGTGCAAACGATCGATCTTGGCGGCCCCGGCCGCGACGAAGCCAATGGCATTGTGGTGGATACGTCCGGTAGCACCGTTTATCTGGTTGGGACTACCACTTCCTTCACTAATTTTGTCACCACAAATGCCGCTCAACCGCTTTACGGCGGCGTTGGCAAAAACAACAACCGTCTTTCCGACGCCTTCGTGAGCAAGATTGAGCTCGTTCCTGTCCCTTAAGACTGAGCGTTTGAAAAAGCGCTGAAGGCTGAACGATCCCGTGCCTGTGACTGTCTGACTCACTGGCCGGTTGCATCTTGATTTAAGTTGGCAGCGCGGCGAAATTCTGTTTTGTTAAATTTTATGAGAACACTGTTAAAACGATTGATTCCAGCTTTGATCCTTCTGATCGGCACGTCGGCCTTTGCGGAGTACCGCATCGCCACTGTAGATCTGGGCCGCGTCTTCACGAATTATTGGAAGACCAAACAGGCGCAGGTGGCCATTGACGAAAAAAGGACCGATTTCGAAAAGAGAGGCAAGGATATGCTCACCACTTTTAACAAGGCCAAGGAAGATTACCAGAAGACGGTGGATAGCATGAATGATCCCGCCGTCTCCGCCCAGGAACGCGACAAGCGCAAAAAAGCCGCCGAAGACCAATTGAAGGATCTCAAGGACCAGGACAGTGCGCTCGCCGAGTTTGATCGCGGCGCGCGGGCATCCATCCAGGAGTCTCTTGCTCGAACCCGGGATAATATTGTCTCCGATATTCGCACCGTTATCACCGCCAAAGCCAAGGCGGATGGCTACACGCTTGTCATCGACACGGCGGCGCAGTCCGCTAACGGCACACCCGTTATTTTGTATTCCGTACCGGGGGACAACGACATCACCGACGCTGTCATCAAGCAGATTAATATAGGCGCGCCTGCCGATCTGCCTAAATTGGATGACAAGCCTGCGGCCAAACCCGATGATAAAGCGGCGCCCAAACCCGATGATAAAATGAAGTAGCCGCTGCTTCCATTCTCGATTTAGCAAAGCGTTCCGAAAGGAACGCTTTTTTATTTTTGGCTGTTGCCTGTTCTCCCGGGAACGGGAATGGATTAACTCTGGCTCAGCCGCTTTACCGGTTTTTCGTAATACAACCGATGCGCTTCCGCCAGGATGCCGGGAATCTTCTCCGCGAAGGGGCTCCGCGCCAGTGTGCCATTCAGCGTCGCCGGTTTTCCTGATGAAATAGATTCTGCCACTGCCGCCGCGTTTTTTCCCGGGAACCAATGCTCCGCCTGGCCGAGCAGGTTGTAGCGCATCTTCGCCCAGTTCAGCAGCCCCAGTGGCTGCGCGTAAGTCCAGAGCCGCAAGATTTCCATTACATTGATTTCACCCGGCACATCCACGTAATGCGGCAGGCCCTCGGGCCATTGCTCGCACCAATCACGGCCCAGTGTCTTTTCCATTTCGGCGCGCAACCGTTTTTCAATCGGCGCAATGGTTTCCGAAATGCGATCGTAATATTTCAACGCCGCCACGTGCTCATCGAAATCTGTTGGCCGGCTTGCGCCACAACTGAGCGTGTGCACCTCCGGTCGCGCCAGGCAGTAAAGATCGTTGAACTGCATCGGCGTCAGCGGCGCGCACAACTCCGCCATCTTCGGCGACGGCTCCTGCAACTTGCCGCCTTTGTCGTTCGGGCTGATGATGAAGACGCCCATGTCCCGTGCGTGCGCCGCCTGCACGGCCTTCCAGTTCAGGTCGTTCACGAAATACCAGTGCAGATTGATGTAATCAAAATCGCCGTGCTCAATCGTCTCCAGAATCACGTCCGTCGTCGCGTGCGTGGAGAACCCGATG
>DASZPR010000799.1:0-3648 GCA_035550235.1 Verrucomicrobiia bacterium
CTGGCTGCTGACTTACAATTACGGCGCGAAGAATTTTCAGGTGGTGATCAATGGTTACACGGGCGCGATCAGCGGGGCGTATCCGAAGAGTTGGGTGAAGATTTTGCTCGCGGTGCTGGCGGGCTTGGCGGTGGCGGGGATTATCGCGTTGGTGACGTCGCATCATCGGTGAGATTCTATTTTGGGAGCGTGGAATTTATTCCGCGCTTCGGCTCACTTGTTCAGCCAAAGTGCAATAGCGAGTTCCTTCGTTCGGGAATAAAGAACAGGAACTTATGGTTGAACGGAGTTTGGTTGCGAACGCTCCGGCTGCAGGGCAGCGGGGCGTAACGAATGTGAGTGATGCGCCCGGGGAGGAATCCGCAAATGGCGCCATGCCGGGGCGGCACGGACTGATACCCGCGGTTTGTGATGTGTCGGTCACGAACGCCTGCAATGCGACTTGCGAGTTTTGCTCATACGCCGTCAACAAGCACATCGTCAAAGAAAAGCGCTGGATTGATGCGTCCGAATTCGCGCGCGCGCTGCCGATTCTGCATCGGCGCGGCATTCGGTATTTGACGTTTCAGGGCGGAGAGCCGCTGTTGCATCCGGAAATTCACACGCTGATGGCCAATACCCGCGCGGCCGGTTTGCGGCCGGCGGTCATTACCAATGGCTGGATGCTCCCGCAAAAGATTGACAGCCTGGTCGACGCCGGGCTGGGCACGCTTTTGGTTTCCATCGATTCGCATTCATTGGCGGAACACGAGCGCAATCGCGGCCTGCATGGCGTGGGTGAGCGGATTCGGCACGGATTGATGGTGGCCCGAAGGAGCAACATTCCGACGATCGCATCCGTAACGGTCAGCCGGCTGGTGCAATACGAAGCGCTGCCGAGGTTGCTTGAGGAACTTGGTTTCGATGCAGTCGGTTTCTCCTGTCCGCGGCGAGTTCCGCTGGGATCGTCTTCCATGGTTTACAATCCGGATTCGACCTTGGTTGATTTGAATGCTGAAGAATTGCTCAATGCTTTGGAGGCGATCAAAGCGCTGAAGAAAAAGTTTTCGGTCCACAACCCAACCGCGATGCTGGACGACATTGAACGGCACGTCCGCGGCGAGCCGGAGAAATTTCCGTGCGTCGGCGGCCACAAATATTTCTATCTGGATTGGAATCTCAACATCTGGCGTTGCGAGGCCTGGTCCAAGCCGCTGGGCTCCGTTTTTGAACTCGACCGAATCCCGGATTGCCGCGACCACTGCACCGCCTGCATCATGTCCTGCTACAAAAACGCCAGCGTATTGATGCATGCGGGCGTAGCCATGGAGGACGCCAGGAGTGCCCTGGCGGCAGGCCGAGTGGGTGGAGGGATAGGTTTACTGTTTCGGCGAACCGTGGCGCAATCCATCGGCGCGGTTCTGGAGCAGGGGCCGCACATTTTAAGGCTGGCCAGTCGACGGCAGGGCCCGGCATTGTCCACCGCTTGAGAAAAGACTTTTCCTCAATCGCACAACTCTTCGGGCAGGTTCCCCAGTAGGACAATTCTACTAATCACCTTGACAAAATCTCAGGGCGAATCACTGTCGCGACCATGAAATGGATTTCTGCATGGTGACAACGATTGGCCGGCGCGCACCAGGTTTGGCTGGGCTGTTTCTTTTTGCACTCGTCGTCGGTGCTGTTCAGGCATGGGCACAGGAGGTGACTTCTGTTTTTATTGCGCCGTCGAATCCGCTCGTAGCCGGCAGCCGGGGAAGCGTCTGGCTGTATTGCCTGAATAATTCCTCGAATGAAGTTCACCATGCGTTCGAGCCGAGCCTGGGTGGAAAATTGATTCTGTCCTCCGGGACGACGAATGTGGTTTTGTCATTAGGCGGCGAGAGCGGTGACACGACGATTGCTCCCGGTGCGTTTGCGAAGGCGGAATATTTTCTGGAGGTGCCCCCGGCGCCGCGGGGACAGGCTTCGTTGAACGTGAGCAACTACAATCAGATCGCGCTGCAGATCATCGGGCCGACGGAGATGAACCAGCCCGAAGCGCAGGTCGCGCCCTCGCTGCCAACGAACAAACCGCCGCGCAACGTGATCGGGAAATTTTTCGACAATCATATTTCACCGTACGAGCCGATTTATTTCCTGCTGGGCAATTATCCGGCGGCGGAATTTCAGCTCAGTCTTAAATTCCAGCTTTTCGATTTCACGAACAGTTACGCCGGGGTGACGAATCTTTATTTCGCTTACACGCAGACTTCCTATTGGGATTTGATTTCGTCGGATCCGTCGTTTTTTGACACGAGTTACAAACCTTCGGTGTTTCTCTATTTCCCGAATCTTTGGAGTCGGAAGGACAAATTGATTCAACTCGATTTGCAAGGCGGCGCGGAGCATGAATCGAACGGGCGCGGAGGCGCGATGGAACGGAGCATCTACACGGCTTATCTGCAACCGCGAGTCACGTTCGGCAAGCCGGGGCATTTGCAATTCGCGCTGCAACCGCGCGTGTGGACGTATTTTTTGGTTGGCCCCAACAACCCGGACATTGCGCAGTATCGCGGCTACGCGGATTTGCACGCTTTTCTTACGTTGAAAAAGGAGCCGAACTCGTGGGCGAACTTTCAGGTGGAAACGCGGTTTCGCATCGGCGATGGCGGCGCGCATCCGGGTGTGCAGATCGATGCGCGATATAAATTCCCGCATTTCAACCCGGTGATTGACGTCCAATATTTTGAGGGCTACGGGCAGACATTGCGCCAATATAATAAAGAGGCGCATGGGATACGGGCGGGTTTTTGTTTGTGGTATTGGCCGGACTATCCGAATCGGTGAGGGTGAGCAGATAAAAATGGAGGTATGTTATAAGGCTTTCGGCGAGACGCCGAAAAGGATCCGCGAGACGCGGATGCTACATTAATTCAGGGAACGCTGCCGGTAGAAAAAATTAAGGAAGCGTGGTAGCCCCAGAAGCCGACGGAGTTGGTGAGGACGGAGGTGAAGGGGGCGGGCCGGGTTTGGCGCGTGACGAGTTGGACAGGGCATTGGGGATCGGGCTGGGCGCAATTGACCGCGGGCGGGAGTTGCTGGTGTCGCAAGGCTTCGATGCAAAGGACCGCGGCGAGCGCGGGGGTGGCACCGAGGCAATGGCCGGTGACTGGTTTAGTTGAGCTGCACGGAACGCCATATTCGCCAAACAATTTCTTGAGTGCCGAGGCTTCGGCGAAATCATTGAGGACGGTGCCGCTGCCGTGGGCGTTCACGTAGCCGATGTCGCGCGGGGAAAGTTGGGCGAGGTCCAGGGCTTCCTGCATCGCGTGGACGACGCTGGAGCCGTCTTCGCGCATGCCGGTGCGGCCGGAACTGTCGGTGCTCATGGACCAGCCGGTCAATCTCGCGAGTGGCTTGGCGCCACGGCGCGAGGCGAGTCGCGCGGATTCCAGGACCAGAAACGCGCTCCCCTCACCCAGCACCATGCCGTTGCGCGTGACGTCGAACGGACGGCATGCCTGTGCGGCGTCCGCGTGCGAGCCGAGCACGCCGGAGGCTTGCAATTGCGCGAGAATGACGGCGTGCAACGGGGCTTCGGCGCCGCCGACGAGCACGGCGTCCGTTTTGCCGAGGAGAATTTGTTCGGCGGCGAGTCCAATCGCAAACGCGGCGGACGCGCAGGTG
>DASZPR010000800.1:0-1902 GCA_035550235.1 Verrucomicrobiia bacterium
GCCTTGCAGCACCCCCAAATCTCTGGCAACGCGCCCGTTCCTCATTTTGTTATAGGCTCTAAGTCGTGTTTGGTGCTTGAAGCTTCTCTGGAGCTTGGATGTTGGAGCTTGGGATTTACGGCGTGCTAAACCCAACATTCATTTGCAATTAGCGTAAAGCTGTGTTGTATTATGCGGACCTTTTAGGAAAACGATTATGCAAACAACTCAAGACAGCCTGATTACCGACAAGACCCGGGAGCTGTGCCAAGCGATTTTGGACCAGCCGGAGATGCGCTCCGCCCGCCAACGGATCGAGACCTTCATCGCGGATGATAAAGCCAAGTCCCAATACGAAGGGTTGATGGCCAAAGGCCAGGCGCTGCAACAGAAGCAACAGCGCGCCGAGCAATTGACCGGCGAGGAAATCGCGGCCTTCGAAAAAGAACGCGAAGCTGTATTGGGTAATCCGGTTGCCCGCGGCTTTCTCGAGGCCCAGGAAGAAATGCACCACGTTCATCAGTCCATCAATCAATTCGTCAGCAAGACGCTCGAACTCGGCCGTATGCCGACCGAAGCGGATTTTGAAGGCGAAGGCGGCTGCGGCGATGGCTGCGGTTGCGGTCACAGCCACTAAGGCGTTTAAGTTTTAACTCGAAGAGCTTCAGTGCAATGTCGCTGAAGCTCTTTTGTTTTGGGGTAGGGACACCGCGCCTGCGATGTCCCCGCCCGCGTACCAGCGGGCGGAAACCATTGCGCCCACGACGTAAATAGTGCCCCCGTTGCGCCGCCGATCGCGCGATATCGCTGAAACCGTTTCGGCATTCGTCATTGCACAAGGGCACGTCCGCAAAAACTCTTTGTGGACAGTCGTTCCCGCGCGTGACTTCAATTGAGACAGCGACTTTATTTTTCTCCTTAACGTTCTCGAACCTTGACACAAAATCACCGCGGTAGGAGGATAGCCTCACCACGAAGCCGTAACCGCATGAATTTAAGACCTGCGTCTTTGTCTCGCCAATGCGTGAATCCCTCACAAATTTTTGTAGGCCGCTAATTTTCCTCGCTCTTTTCGTCGCGGCTGCTACTCGCGTTTCGGCTGTCCTCGACTCGAATACGAATGGCATGAGCGATGTCTGGGAGCAGTTGCACAACGCCGTCGGTATCGACCCCAATCTCGACTCGGACGGCGACGGATTTCCCAACGCACTCGAAGCTCTCGCCGGGACGGATCCATTCAACTCCAATTCCTACCCAAAAATTTCCGGCCTCACGATGTCCGGGACAAATTTCGTGATGAACATGCCCGCCGCCCCGGGCAAATTGTATCAATTGCAAAGTTGTCAGCTCACCAACACGCCGTTGACGTGGAGCAATGAGGCAAGCGTTCTCGCCCAGGCAGGCATTACCAATGTGATTTTTCCGGCGCCGGCCAATCTCACCGGCAAATTCTTTCGGGTGATGATTTCAGATGTTGAAAGCGGCGACGGCCTGAATGATTGGGAGAAATATCAACTCGGCCTCGATCCTTCCAATCCTTATAGCAACGGCCATCTCGATGGCAACGGCCAGGCAGTGGCGGATTATCAGTATGTCGTCAGCATGATCGCGACGCAGAACGTCGTCTCCATCGTCGCCAATGACCCCGCCACCGTGCAGCCGGATCCCGGGCAAACCCCCACGGACCTGGGCCAGTTCACCGTTTCGCGTTCGGGTTTCGGCTTGAATTCCGTCACCGTGCACCTCACTGCCGGTGGACCGGGCACCGGCTTTGCCGTCCCGGGCACGGATCACATCAATAACCTGCCGAGCCTCGTCACACTCACGCCCGGCACCACGTCGAAAATTATTTCCGTCACGCCGCTCGCGAATACAAATCTTGAAGTGCCGGTCATCGCGCAATTGAATATTCAGCCGGACCCC
>DASZPR010000801.1:0-6065 GCA_035550235.1 Verrucomicrobiia bacterium
TGAAATTCATGCCCAAAGATTGCGCAAACACGGCAAATTCCAAATGGGGTGTAGCCCTGAGGTTGGATTGGGGCCGAGGTTGTTGTAATGGAAGTGCGTGAACATACGACTTCCACGGGGCACCCCAAAAAGCCGGCGGGACGCGGGCACTCCCAGGGGTGACTTGCGACTATACAGTGCCGCCGGGCTTTGTTAGGTTCTCGGCACTTATGGCACTTGACGACATTTTGCTGGAAGCGGAGGAGAAGATGGAAAAGACCGAGCAGGTGGTCGTGAACGAATTTGCCGGGGTCCGCACCGGCAAGGCTTCCGCCAGCCTGGTTGAAAACATCATGGTGGAAGTCTACGGCTCCAATATGCGCATTCGCGAGCTCGCCGGCATCACCACGCCGGAGCCGCGCACGCTTTCCATTCAGCCGTGGGATGTCAATTCGCTGCATGCGATTGAAAAGGCCATTCAGAAAAGCAATCTCGGCCTCACGCCGGCGATTCAGGGCAAGAACATCCGTTTATTTTTTCCGGAATTAAGCCAGGAACGCCGCCAGGAGTTTGTGAAGATCATCCGGAAAATGGCGGAGGACGGCAAGGTGGCCGTGCGCCATGTGCGCCGCGATGCGATGGATCAAATCAAAAAACATGCGCACGACAGCGGTGTGACCGAGGACGAAGTGAAGCAGGCGGAAAAAGATTTGCAGAAATTTACCGACGATTACAGCGCCAAGATTGAGGCGCATGTGGCCACGAAGGAAAAAGAAATCATGACCGTGTGACGGTATGATTTACGAGATACGATTTTAGATTTACGAGCAGGTGAGGATGGATAGCGGTTCGTGAATCCTCTGTCCCAAATCGTAAATTGCTTCAAGGAGCTTTCAGAAGCAGCTCATTGTAATCCGCAGCACTTGATTGGTGTTGTCTTTGTGCGCTCCGATATGTTCAAAGGCGTACTGTTCATCCATGCAATTGCTTTTGCTGAAGATGAGCTCAAATTCCGCCGCGCTGACATTAAGCGAGAACTTTCCATCGGCGTCAGTAACTGTTTCGGAATGAACGTGCTGCACCGTCGAGCCCAGCAAATTCTCCTTCACGGTTCCAGTGCCTTCAACCGAGATGTTTACCTGGGCGAGCACATTCGTGTTTGTGTCAAAAACCTGGCCTTCGATGTGCCAGGGAACGGCTGAAAACACTGTCCGGGAATGAAATAGTAGAACCGCCACCCCGGCGCTTATGAGGGTAAGGAACAGACTGAACTTTAAACGATTTGGCACGAGAGCATGGCCTTAGTGCGTGGCTGTCGCCGAATTTGTGACGGGTGGCTCGAATACTACCACCATTTCGCCGGGTTTGGCGTAACGCAGTTTTTCACGCGCGAGGCGTTCGATGGCGTTGGTGTCGTAGCGCAGGGTGTCGATGGAAGCTTTGTATTGTTTCTGCGCGGCTTCTTCGGCCTGGATTTTGGTGTCGAGACTCAGGGAGGTGCGGCGCATCCGCTCGTTTTGTTTAATGACCGGCAGGTAACATTGCCAGATGATTCCCAGCAAGGCGAGGATGACGAGGCCGATCACGATGCGTGTCAGCGTTCCCCAAATGCCGAGGTCGACTTTCATCCGCCCGAGTTAAGCACACGAGGCGTTATGACGAAAGTGAAATCGAGAGATTTTCAACTGCGGAAGCATCATTTGTGAACGCTCGGCGCCGGGTGGCGGTCAATTCTCCGGCGGATATTTAGTTGTCAGTGACGATATTGCCCGTTAACACTTTGGCCCGATGATTAAGGCTTTGATGCTGGTTTTGGATCCGGTTGCGACCTGGGATGGCATTGTTCTGAAGAAGCGCAGTTGGCTGGCGGTGTTGATCACGTACCTGCTGCCGCTGTGGCTGATTGCTTTTGTTGCTGAGTTTTACGGCCTCGTGCACTGGGGAAAACCGCGGGGTTTCATCTCCGAGTTGAAACCGCTTTCGAATTCCGAGGCGCTCATTTTTGAAATTCTCCAACTCTGCCTGATGATCGTTTTGGTTTTCGTGGGCGCCAAGCTCATCAGGTCTCTGGGTGAAACCTTCCACGGGCGCAACAACTTTGATCAGGCGTTCACGGTAACGGCTTACGGGCTGGGGCCGGTTTTCACCATGCGCATCTTCGATATTTTTCCCACAGTCTCAGGCTGGGTGTATTGGGCGACGTGGGGCGTTGGCATTTTGCTTATGTTCGCGATTTTGTATCACGGTGTTCCCAAGGTGATGCTGCCGGACCCGCCGCACGCGTTCGGACTCTACCTCACCAGCAGTTTTTTTCTTTTGATGGTGAGCGGGCTGATACGATTTCTCACGTTCTCTTTCCTGGAGGGCAAATTCGGAAAACTGGATTCGGCCATCGACCAGGTCATCGCGCAGTTGCCATTTTTGCAGTCCTTTAATCAGCATCATTTTTAAATGAGCGATACGGAGCGCGCCATTTTGGAGGCCTTGGTGGAATTGGATGCCGCGGTCAAATCCATGCCGACCGCGAATCCGAGGCCGAACCTGCTGCCGATGTTCGCTCGCCTGGATGAATTGACCCGCCAGCTTCCCAAAAACGCCTCGCCCGACCTGCTGCATTATCTACATAAGAAAAGTTACGAGAAAGCCCGGCTGTGGCTTGAAGGGCGCGATGCGGAGAATCCGCGCGGGAATTGTCTGGGAGATTGAAAGGGTGCTGGGGAGCGCGCCCGCCTCGGGCGCAGTGAGACGCGCCTCGCGGCTCACGTGAGCGCTCGAAATTGGAGGGACGTTTCGTATATCCGCACGCTTCCTGTTCAGCGCGAGGCGCGCCGAACTGCAGCCGTGGGCGGCTGCGCTCCCCGGAATTGAAAAATTGTCCATTCGTCATTCGTCATTTAACATTTCGCCATGCTCGATGACACCATTGCCGCAATCGCCACGCCCATCGGCGAGGGCGGGCTGGCGGTCATCCGCATTTCCGGAACGCAGGCGCTGGCTGTGGCCGACACCATTTTTTCGCCGGTCGGAAAAAGTTCGCTGAAACCTTCCGCCGCCGCTTCGCACACGATTCAATTCGGCCAGGTCGTGCGCGACGGGAAAACGATCGATGAAGTATTGGTCGCAGTGATGCGGGCGCCGCGGACTTTCACGCGCGAGGACATTGTGGAAATCACGTGTCACGGCGGGATTTTGCCGGCGAAAATGGTCCTTGATGCCGCGCTGGCGAATGGTGCGCGCATGGCCGAGCCCGGTGAATTCACCCGGCGCGCTTTTCTCAATGGCCGCATCGATCTCGCGCAGGCGGAAGCGGTCGCGGACTTGATTCACTCGCGGACGGAACTCGCCTTGAGCGCCGCCAATGAGCAACTCGCCGGCAAACTCTCTCAGCGCATCAATCAGCTTCGCGATGACCTGCTGAAAACGCTCGCGCACGTGGAGGCGTATATTGATTTCCCGGAGGAAGACATCGCGGAAGAAACGAAGGGTCAATTGCTGGGCCGGCTGGAGCGCGGCGTGGCGTTCATGGATGAACTGTTGCGCACGGCGAACGAGGGACAAATTCTCCGGCGCGGCATTCGTGCCGCGATCATCGGTCGGCCGAACGCGGGCAAATCCAGTTTGCTCAATCAATTGCTCGGGCACGACCGCGCCATTGTCTCACCGATTCCGGGCACGACGCGCGATACCGTCGAGGAGACGGCGAACATTCGCGGCCTGCCGGTGGTGTTCATCGACACCGCCGGGTTGCGCGAGGCACGGGATGAGATCGAGATGGAGGGGATTCGTCGCAGCCGCGAAAGTTTGCGGAAAGCGGAATTTATTCTGCATGTCTTCGACGGCTCCGAGCCGTTGACCGAAGCGGACGAAAAATATCTGGCGGAGTTTGCGGGCAAGAAACGGATTTTAGTCCGCAATAAAATTGATCTACCGCCGAAGCTAAGTTTGCCGGGCTCGCCACAAATCGTGGATGTCTGCTGCATCACGGGGAAGGGTATCGAGGCATTGAAAGACGCGATCAAGAACCTCGCGTGGTCCGGCGAAATCAAAACCGAGATGCTCCAGGTGATGATCAATTCGCGGCATCAAGAGGCCTTGAGCCGTGCGCGCGAAGCGGCGGTGCGGACCATCGAAGCCTTGCGCTCCGGCGCGACCCTGGAACTGGCCGCCATGGATCTGCGCATCGCCGTAAACGCCGTCGGTGAGATTGTGGGCAAGACCGCCACCGAGGACCTGTTGGATATGATTTTTAGCCAGTTTTGCATTGGAAAATGAGCAGTGTCCCGCGGTGATTTTCAAAACATTGCAATTTTTGCGAAATAAACGAAGTTTTGACATCTACTTCGCTTTGAGTCAATTTCCGCAAACTTGCACGAAGATTGCTTACATTCGCGGAGAAATCGTGCAGATTAAAAGATGGGCAAAGCATTAATTATTGCAGAGAAGCCCTCGGTCGCCGGCGATATCGCCAAGGCGATCGGTGGTTTCAAGAAAGTCGACGACTATTACGAGAGCGACCAATATGTCCTCTCGTCAGCCGTCGGCCATTTGCTTGAGCTGGTCGCGCCGGAAGGCGTGGAGGCCACGCGCGGCAAATGGACTTTCAAGGCGCTCCCGGTCATTCCGCCACATTTTGATTTGCGGCCCATCGAGAAAAGCGAAAGCCGGCTCAAGGTTCTCACGAAACTCATCAAGCGCAAAGACATCGATGCGCTCGTGAATGCGTGCGACGCCGGCCGCGAGGGTGAGCTGATTTTCCGGAACATCGTCAAATACACCAAGGCCAAACAGCCGATTCGGCGCCTGTGGCTGCAATCGATGACGCCCGCCGCGATTCGCGACGGCTTTGCGAAATTGCGGGATGACAACAGCATGCTGCCGCTCGCCGATGCCGCGTTCAGCCGTTCGGAAGCGGATTGGCTCGTGGGCATCAACGGCACACGGGCGATGACGGCGTTCAATTCCAAGTCCGGCGGTTTTTTCAAAACCACCGTGGGTCGCGTGCAGACGCCGACGCTGGCCATCGTGGTCGAGCGCGAGCAAAAAATCCGCAAATTCGTGTCGCGCGATTTCTGGGAAATCATCGGCACGTTCGACGCCGCGGCGGGGCAATACGTCGGCCGCTGGTTCGATGAGAAATTTTCGAAGCCGGACAAAGACGGCGACGAACAGCTCAAGCCCGAGCGCGTTTGGGAGAAAAACAGGGCCGAAGCCATCCGCGAAAAATGCCTCGGCAAACCGGGCATCGTCACGGAAGAGAGCAAGCCGACGACATCGCTGTCGCCGCTGCTTTACGATTTGACGAGTTTGCAGCGCGATGCCAATTCGCGCTTTGGTTTCAGCGCGAAAAACACGCTGGGCCTTGCGCAGGCGCTTTATGAAAAACATAAAGTGCTGACGTATCCCAGAACGGATTCGCGCGCCTTGCCGGAGGATTATCTCGGCACCGTGAAGCAGGTGCTGGGAATGCTGACCGAGACGTTTTACGGGCCGTTGGCCGACACGATTTTGAAAAGCGATTGGGTGAAGCCCAACAAGCGCATTTTCAACAACGCGAAAATTTCGGATCACTTCGCCATCATTCCGACCTCCCAGGCGCCGAAGGGGCTGAGCGAGCCGGAACAGAAATTATACGACATGGTGGCCAAGCGGTTCCTGGCGATTTTTTATCCCGCTGCGGAATTTTTGGAAACCGTCCGCATCACGCGTGTCGAAGGCGAGCCGTTCAAGAGTACCGGCAAGGTGCTCGTCACGCCCGGTTGGCTGACGGTTTACGGCAAGGAAGCGCAGGATGAAGATTCCGCCGCGAACCTCGCGCCCGTTCAGCAGAACGAAAACGTCAAGACGAGCAACGTCGAGGTGAAACAGTTGATCACCAAACCGCCGCCGCGCTACACGGAAGCCACGCTGCTCAGCGCGATGGAAGGCGCGGGCAAGCTCGTTGAGGACGATGAATTGCGCGAAGCGATGCGCGAGAAAGGCCTCGGCACGCCGGCGACACGCGCGTCGATCATTGAAGGATTGATTTACGAACAATACATCGTTCGCAATGCCCGTGAATTGCAGGCGACAGCCAAAGCTTTTTCGCT
>DASZPR010000802.1:0-5756 GCA_035550235.1 Verrucomicrobiia bacterium
CACAGCGCCCGGCGCGTCGTTCGTGTGCAATGTGGAGAACACCAAGTGACCCGTCAGGGAGGCATTGATCGCGATGGAAGCCGTTTCCAGGTCACGAATTTCCCCAATCATAATCACGTTCGGCGCCTGGCGGAGAATCGACCTCAATGCCGCGCTGAACGACAACCCCACCGCTTCCGACACCTGCACCTGGTTGATACCCGCCAGGATATATTCCACCGGGTCTTCCACGGTGATGATCTTGCGGTCCGGGCGATTAATGAAGTGCAGACAGGAATACAACGTCGTCGTTTTACCCGAACCAGTCGGCCCGGTAACCAGCAAAATGCCGTCCGGCAAACCAATCAGTTTTTCAAACGTCTGCTGGTCGTCCGTGAAAAAGCCCAATTCCGGAAGACCGAGCTTCAAACCTTCCTTGTCCAAAATACGCATGACGATGCTCTCGCCATGGTTCGTAGGCAGGCACGATACGCGCAAATCGATGATCTTCGCGCCCACCTGCGATTGAATACGTCCGTCCTGGGGAATGCGGTGCTCCGCGATGGACATGTTCGATTGAATCTTGAGGCGCGCGATGATCGAAGCCTGCAACCGCTTCGGCGGCGACTTCACCTCGTGCATCATGCCGTCAATCCGGTAACGCAAACGAAATCTCTTGGCCAGCGGTTCCAGGTGAATGTCCGACGCGCGCATCTTGAACGCATCCACGATACTCTGGTTCACCAGCTTGATGAGCGGCGCATCCGCATCCACCGCCACCGCATCGTCTTTGACCGCTTCGACATGCTCCTGGGTCAGCGTCTTGATGACTTCGGAAAAACGGCTGTCTTCCTCCAGGCTCTTCTTGTCCCCACCATAATACTTGTTCAACGCAGCTTCAATGTCCGCTTCGGAAGCGACCTGGTGGACAATTTCCATCCGCAGCAAATGATTCAAGCTGTCGATGGTATCCAGATCCGACGGATCCGCGAGAGCGATGGTCAGCGAATTACCGTGCTTGTAAACGGGAACCACGCGATATTTTTTCGCAATGTGGCGGGGAACCGTGGCAATGACATCATCTGCAATGGCGACTTCGGAAAGATTGACCACTTCAGCGCCGAAATGCGCCGCTTTCGCCTGGGTGACATCCGCCGGCCGGATGATTTTGTTGGCGAGCATCAAATCAACAACGCCAACTCCAGCGGCATTGGCTTCTGCACGCAGTGCCTGAACTTGTGGTGCGGCTACAAAGCCAAGATCCACCAACATGTCCACCAAATAATCGTCTTTCTCTGCCACGTTTGGTTTGCGGGGCATCCAATTGCAGGATGCGCTAGCCAAAACAGAGTAATGGTGAACAAACCAATGTCAATGCAGAGAGCAGCGGGACCAATGAAATTATTTTACTAATGTTCGCGGGCGCCGCGACGTTTCACCTTCCGACGCGAACATCACGGACTTGTTGGCGGCGGAACGATGTGCACAGCGTCCCAGGATTGAAAATTATCGTCCGATACCACAATTTCAGCCCCGCCATCAGCGTATGCGTACGTCCGTCCCCATTTGCCGTCCGGTGTCAGCCAAGGCTGACGTTCGCGAAGCAAAGCAATTCTCCCGACCGGAATCGAGCGGAGCTCGTTGAGCGCGCCCTGATAGACAATCTCGAAGTCGTTTGTCCCACTTATCGGTGCGTTGTCCCAGGGAGGCGAACTGGAAGTCAGGGGCCGCGGCAAAAAGGCCGCTACCTGATCGAATGTGGACGGAAAGAAACCTTCGTGATCGGCAGCGTAGTGCATCAGGGCATTGGCGAAACCCCGGGCATCATTGAGTTTGCCGTTCGTTGGCCTGGGCCCTCCATTCATGGTTGCCTCAAGCGTTTTGTTATGCTCAAGCAGATTTGAATTCCCAATTGAGAGCAAATTGACTCCTGCCAACAACCGGCTGCTCCATTGCTGGTTGCTCAATTGAATTTCGCGCGCGCGCAACTCAGCGGCTTTCGCCCGTAATTGCGCCAATTCCGCCGTGTAATCTGTGGGGCCCACGTTACCACCGTTCAATTGATCCGGCCGGGTAACCCCCTTCCAGACAGCCTGATCCTCGGCAGCAATTCGATCCATTTCGTTCTGCTGTTGATGCAACGACTTTTCGTTCTCACGAATCTTCGCCTCAGCCCGGCGTTGCAACAAAAAGGACAGAACCAGCGCCGCAATGGCAACGACCACAAGCATCATGAACCTGGATTTTCTCATGGCTGGCCGTCTGCCGGAACCCAAGCTTTTGTTGGATCGTTCTCTATGCGCTCGCTTTTCTCGTTAAACACAAATCGTCCATCGATAGCAGCATTCACCGGCGCCTTCTGGGTGATCGCCCAATCTCCAGCAATCCGCAGCCCTTTGGGCAGGCTGGTCACCGGCAGGATGGTCCAATTCTGCAAAATGGAAGCGTCGAGCGGCATCGTGAAGTAAGGCATCAACTGAGACAGCTCGGTCGGGAACTGCCCTCCATTTTGTTCGAGATACTTTAGCAGCGCAGGCCGTAGATTTTGCTCTCCGAATTCAATCTGGGCCGCCCTGCGCGCCAAACTCATCAGATGGCTATTGTCTGGATCGGTCGTATGGCCATCGCCATAGGTTTCCATCAGTCGCAGCCATTTATCTTCGGGAAGGTATTTAAGTTCTGGAACCTGCTGCGACGGATTCGCCGCCAACAAATCCTTAAGCCGTTGAATCCGCTCTGAATAATATTCGCGGAGCGAAGCGAGCTTTTCCTCTCGGGTCAGCGGTGCGTCTGTTTTTGCATCCGAAATTTTCTGAATCTCAGACTGCAAACCCGTGATTTCGCCGCGGAGCTTAAGCACTTCGTACCACTGTTCGGTTTGCGGATCTGAAGCATTTCTCAAAGTGGCCGCGGGTGGGGAAATGTGGCTGTTATCCGTTTGTAGCCGAGCCAGCACGTCAGCGCCGCGCCTCAAGGCTTCCTGCTGGTCGCGCACGTGTGCCTCTGCACGAAATTGCGTCACCAGTGGACTCGTCAATGCCACGGCGATCGCCAAACCGAATAGCGTTTTTTGCGCGGTGGTCATGAGAATAACTTTCGTCGCAGTAATGGTGGTGGAAGTTGGCATCGCGGCTCCCGCAACTAGGGCGGAAGTCGAAATGGTCGTGGCCAATCCGGCCGGCGCCGCCTGCACCGCGTGAGCCGAGAACGCCAGAACAATGCCCGTCGTGCCAATGGCAATGCCGCGCTTCGAAAAAAATTCGCGCAAACGCTCGACCGCGCGACTGAGACGTTTTTGAGCCGCTTCTTCCGACGTCCCCAGGATTTGCGCCATCTCGCGCGCCGACTTGCGCTCGAAGAAACGCAGCAACAAGACATCGCGATCCGTGGCAGCCAATTGGCCCAGCGCCTCATCGAGATGCGGGGCTAGCGAGTCCCACAGCGCGTTCGAGCCTGCAAGCAATTCATTCATCGCGGCTGCTTCCTGTTCACGAGTGGTGCGGCGGACATTGGCACGAACACTTTTGGCGGCCAGATTGCGCGTGGTGCAATGCAACCAACCGGACAAAATCGGATGTTCCGCCAGCCGTGCGGCATTCTGCGCCAAAGCGACGAATACGCCCTGCGCTACATCCTCGGCCGATTGCGGATTGCCGACCAACCGCATCGCGGTGGAATACACGAAATCAAGATGCCGCCTGACCAACTCGGCAAAAGCCGCTTCCGAGCGATGTTGAACATAATCGCGCAAAAGCTGTTGGTCGTTCCCGTCGTTCACTCATAGAAGAATACCCGCATCGGCACTAACCGGACAGAGAACTCTCGCCTCACTCCGCCCGGCTTTCCAAATGCGGCCTTGCATTCCCCTGCCCGCCCGCGCCTCCCAAATCCCCGCGGATCTTCGGCAGGCTCTGCGGATACTTGCTCTGAATCATTTCGATGACCTTTTCGCGAATTTCGCAGCGCAAATTCCACGCCTTGCCGGAATCAGCCGCCGTGGCCAGCACCCGCACCTGCATCGTGCGCTCCGACGTGTCCGTCACTTGCAGGTTCCAATAGCGCTTGTCCCAGTCCTCGCAACTTTCCACCACCTGCTTCACCGCGCGGCGCAATTCCCCAACCGGCAACGTATAATCCGTCCAGAAAAACACCGACCCAAGCAGGTTGGCCGAGACGCGCGTCCAGTTCTGGAAAGGTTTCTCGATGAAATAACTCAACGGCACCACCAGCCGGCGCTCATCCCAGATATGCACCACCACATACGTCAAAGTGATTTCCTCGATGCGCCCCCATTCCGACTCGACAATCACCACGTCGTCCAACCGGATGGGCTGCGTCATCGCGAGCTGAAATCCGGCGAATAAATTGGCGATGGTCTTTTGCGCCGCGAACCCAATGATCACGCCCAGCACGCCGGCCGAAGCCAGAATGCTCGTGCCCACGCGCCGAACTTCCTCGAACATCATCAACGCCGAGGCAACCGTGAACACCCCGATGATGAAGTAGACCGTTTTGCTGATCACCTTGACCTGCGTATACACCTTTCGCGCCTGGAGATTGTCGGCAACATTGAGATCGTATTTGCCAAGGATAAATTCCTCCAATGACTTGGCCGCCTGAACCAGTGCCCACGCAATACATCCGATGATCAACAAACTGCTGGCTTTGCTGATGAGCCCGCTGTAAGCCGCCGGCAGGCCGAGCACCGGCAACGCGAGAATGACCGCAATCACCGGCACCGCCACGCGGGCCACCTTGGCCAGCAGCGGCACCAGCGCATCGTCCAATTTGCTTTCCGATTTCGCCGCCCACTCGCCCAGGCGCGTTTCCAAAACCCGGGTAAACCGCACGAAGAGCCAGCACAAAAGGCAAAATACTCCCACATCGAGCAACCGGTCCAAGGCCAACTGCACGGCATTCGCCTCGGGCGCCAGCCGCACGCGCAACAACGTCAAAGCGAAATAAAGACCATAAAGCCAGATGGCAAAGAAAAGCGGCTTCCGGAGCAGAACGAAGAGTTGCACGCGCCACGTGGCGGGCTCCGCATCCGAGCGAAGCTGCCTCGTTTTCCATCGCAGCAGCCCGGCGGTGCACGCGTGAATCAAAATAAAAATGATCAGCAGGCAAACGATCATTCCGACATCCACCCACGTGACCCGGCCCAGCACCGGTTCCTGCACGCCGGGCCCGAACATGCCTTCCATCACGTTCGAAAAAAACGCGTTCGCTTGATTCACCAACCTATTCAAAAAATCCGTGTTCATCATCAATGATGCTGTTCAGAAATCATGGGCACAGACCGTGCCAATGAGTGGAAGCTCTAAAATACCTCAATTCTCAAACAATCGGGGTACAGGAGTGGATCCAGTCCGAAGCTAAACGGAACAAATTATTCCACGAGTGGGTCAGTGCCTACCACAATGGCAAGAAAATCCCGGGAGGCTTCCGCACAACGTATCGGCCACTCCGAAAGCGGCAGAGGCTGCCGCTTTGCCGGAGCTCCTACGCTCCGTTACTCGCGTTAGCGTCTTGGACTGCGGCAGCCCTCTGCCGCTTTTCCGGACGCAGCCAAAAAAACAGGGCGTGCTTTGTTCCAGCGAGCCTATCACCCGCTTTTAATCACACCCATTGCAGCGGAGGTTCTCCGCCGCAATTCACACGCAGCTTAATCCAACCGGCAATATGCCGCCAACCCTTGCATTCCACCCTCGCGGCCAAACCCGCTTTCCTTGTAGCCGCCGAACGGACTCGTCGGGTCGAACTTGTTGTAGGTGTTC
>DASZPR010000803.1:0-3416 GCA_035550235.1 Verrucomicrobiia bacterium
GCGTCGGATCAGGAACTGTGGCCACCTGGTAAAGGCCGTTGCTGGGCTTTCCGGTGCCGAAGGTGGCGTAAAAACTATCGCCGGGATTCATCCCATGCGGCCCGGGACAAACGACGGTGACATTCGTGCCGCCCGGCTGAAATCCGCTCGCGGAAATTTTCGACTCCAGGCAATTGCCCAGGAACAGGCTCTGGTCACCAGTAGCGACCGTGAACACTGTGCTGGAGTTGGTAGTGACGACGGTGTATTGCCCGCTTATCGCCCCGCCGGTCGTGAACGTCAGATACACCGGATAACCCACCTGCAATCCGTGGCCGGAATTCGTGACGGTAATCATGTTCGTCTTTTGATAATACGTGCCCGCGAGGACGTTCGGCACATTGACGGTGAAGGTGTTCGAGCTGAGCACGGTGGCGGTGTAAGCCTGGTTGGCGGGCGCGGGCTTGCCGGACGTGTCAGTGAATAGAAGTTGAACGACATCGCCGGAGTTCAACCGATGCGCCACGGCAGTCGTGATCTTATTGGTTTGCGTACCCGTCTCAGCATACGTGCCGCTCATCGTGGGCGGCGAGGCGAACGCGCGGGCCATCGCGGTCACACGCAAGAGCGGTTCGCGCTGTTTTCCAAAAGTTGGCGCAACCATGGAGTTGGTCCCGCGCGCCTCGGAATCGAGGAGGATGGCGGCGATGACGGCTTGCATGTCGCCGCGCACTCCATTGCCGTTGTCGTTGAATTTCTGGACGACGCGACAGAGATAATCGCGGCTGGGATTGCTGGTGACGAGGCGTTGAATCAATTGGCGGCAAACAAATGGCCCGACGTTTTGGTTGTAGAAAATCGAATCCAATCCCTGCTCGAGGTCCTGCGAGCAATAGTAATCAAAATTAGTCAGCGTGGTGTTTGTGGCGAGACCGAGCGCGGGCGGCAAGGTGACATTATCCAGCAACAGTTTTGGCGTCAGGTCGTGGTGCGTTGGGACCAAAACCATGACATTGGTGTAATTGACGGCGGGATTGAAGCTCGTGGGCAAGCGGCCATTCGCCTGGTTGGTTTGATGATAATTCCAGCCCGTGAAAGTCTGGGCGAATCCGCTGACGACATCCTGGTTGTAGGTCGGCACGAGATTGCCCTGCGAATTCAAAATCAGGGTGCCGTCCGGCCACAGGCGGTTCAGGCCGATGGAGAACAATTGGTTGATCTCGCGCGCATAATTTTCGTTCGCGTGCGTGCCGGTCACGATGTTGCCCTTATCGTTGCCCTGCATGTTGAGATAGACACCCATCGCGGGTGTGAGGGTGACGGCTTTGAGGACGTCGCGATAATTTCCGAAGGCATGGTCGAGGAGCGTGTCGTAATAATAGGCCAAAGCATCCGAATGGTCCGTCAAGGTGCCGCTCTCAGAGACGACGAGGATTTCGCTGAGCGCGAAGGCCACGCGCTGGCGTAATTGATCCGGCGCGGTGATGGAATTGCGCCACCAGGTGTTGAACCAAACGCTGCTCTGATAGGGGTTGCTGGGATCCGGGTTCTTGTTGGCGAACACAACCGGCAAATGGTGCATGACGGGCAGCGAGAATTGATTGCTGATCCAGTTGGTGTAGCCCATCGATTGCACGGAGGCGATGTCCGCCGGGCTGGGGCCGAAGGTCGCTTGCGTGAGGAACCGCACGGCGGCATTGGAATTGGCGGAATCATCCGTCCACGGCAACGGCGGCGGCGGTGGTGTGAAGGTCTGCGAGCCGTCGGCGGCGGTGAAGTGCCCGCCAATTTCGCCCGCCGGGTTGGCGGCGGTTTGAATCACGATGGAACATTTATTTTCACTGATGATTTCAAGAATGTCATTCGTGGAAAGCGGGCCGGTGGGATTAATGTTCCAAACGTAGCTGCCATCCAATTGCGGATGCGCGGCGGCGATGTCGAACAACAAGGTGCTCGGGTAATTCAAATAAGGATCGGAATAGATATGGTCGACGTGGGTGCCCGAGACGTTGTTGACGGAGTAATTTAAAATTGCCTTCTTGCCATCGGAACTCAATCGCAAGGAAGCGGAGCCGACGCCGTCGCTGTTGATGCCCGGCAGCGCGAGCATGTTCGCGGTGTAAAGCGTGCCCGGAATGTTCACGGGCGAGGGCGGATAATAGCGCCCGATCAAGTAACTCGGCGTTATGCCCGCGGGCGCGGTGTTCGTGCCCCAGGGGTCCTGCAACCAGCCCACGGACCAATTGTCGCCGGAGCCGACACCCGCTTTGTGCAATACTTCGAGGTAATATTTCTGCCCAGCCACGAGGGACAGCCAGCCGGAGCGTTGCGAAGCCTGCACATTCCATTGGCGCGAGGAAGTCCCGTTCCGTCCGGGCGAGGTCGGGTTATTTGTGGGCGTGACCCATGCGCGCAACACTTTGTTGACGGGCTCGCCATCGTTGGAAATCCAGAGTTGCGCGGAATCACTGCCCGCGACCCAGAAATAATAATAGCCAGTCGAAGGAGCGGTGAAAAATCCGCGAATGCGTTCGCCGTAGTTGTCGCCAAAATCAGTGAGGCCTTCGAGTGCGCCGAGCGCCGCGATGGAATTGGCGGGCGTGGCCAGCGGGATGTCGGAAATATTCACGCCGGGGGCGTTGGTCCACACTTCGCGGACGACGGAGCTGCCGGTATCGAAGATGAGAATATCGAGCGCGGAAGCGCCGACGCCCACCGCGTTGCTGGCGGTGATGGCCATCGAGTAATCACCCGCAACGAGCGGGACGCCCGCGATGGCGCCGTTGGTCGTATTGAATGTCAGGCCGGGCGGGAGATTGGTGGCGGCGAAACTCAACGGTGTGTTGGCGGCCGTAACGTTGAAAACAAACGGCTGCCCCACGAAGCCGACGGCGGTGAGCGCGCTGGTAACGGCGGCGGGCGAGTTTGTGCTGCTGCCGTTCACGCCGTTGGTCGGATAAAAGCGATCCGATGGGATGAGTTGCTTCGGCTGGCTGGCGCTGTACCAATAAAGATGCACCTCGCCCTTCCCCTTGTTTTGCAGATATTCCAATTTGAGATTGTAACGCGTATTGGCCTGCAAGGCGATGGCGTTAGTCCAATCGGTGGCGCCCTGGCTCTGCCATTTATCAATCAACAATTGGTCGTTCACCCACAGCTTCGCGCCATCGTCGGAACGGACATCGAAGAAATAGGTCTCGGAATACTGCGGCTCGACCTGGCCGGTCCAGCGGACGGAATAAAAGCCGTTGCTGAGATTGGGCGAGGCGCCATTCGTCCACACGAAATCGATGCCCGCACTGACATTGGTCAGGAAGGCATTGGTGGGATTGAAATTGCTCACGCTCGAATACGTTGTGCTGGCGTTGGTGTAATAG
The DNA here is from genome assembly GCA_035550235.1 of Verrucomicrobiia bacterium. GTDB lineage: Bacteria > Verrucomicrobiota > Verrucomicrobiia > Limisphaerales > DASXHY01 > DASXHY01. The sequence continues at coordinate 3,357 of DASZPR010000803.1, forward strand.
ACGGCCCGCAGGCCTGAGCCATTGGCTGTGGCGGAGGGATAAATCACAACGTTCGCGGTG
>DASZPR010000804.1:0-4461 GCA_035550235.1 Verrucomicrobiia bacterium
ACCCATCGCGTTAATCCCAAACCCAAGCAACACCCAGTTTAGAATTTGAGTTTTGGAGCTTCTCTGGAGCTTGGCCCTTGGTCCTTGGAGCTTTCACCGTTACGGCGATCTCACCGAATAAAACCTCACCCCATTCGTCGCCGTCGTATCCGTAAACGTGAATTGCCCCGCCGGACTCTCCGTCGCCGAACCGAGCACCGTCCAGTTTGCCTCCGGCACGGCAATATTCGTCGCGGCCAAAACCGTAAACGTCACCCCCGGACTGTTCACAAACCTCACCTGCACATTCCCGTTTGTCTTCGTCGCAAACAAACGCGGCGGCGCGAGCGGATGCGGTCCATTGTAACCCAGCACATCCATGCTCGTGATATCCACCGTCGACATCGGATTGATGTGGCCCGCGGACACAAACGCATCAAACGCATCCGGCACCGCGCTCGACTTCCAATCCTGGATATCACCCATAAATTGGTTCGTATAAAATAACTTCAAGGCGGTCACACCGTTATCCACCGAGAAATAAGCATTCGTTGCGTCCGGGTCGAAATTCCGCGCCCCGCTGTTCGTGAAGCGAAACAGATCGTACGGCACAAAACCGAAACTCGGATCCAACTGGGTGGTATTTCGGCCCATAATCTCGGAAAGCTCGTGCTGCGCCACGCCAATAAAATCGAATTTGCCCGGCACGGACCGATTATTCGGATCGAACGTGTAATTGAGATTGGTGGCGAAACCGATTTCACCGTCCTCGGTCGGATCGTTCGCCGACACGAAGCCGAGCACTCTCGCTTCCGGAAAAGCCACCAGCCAGTTTTCCGAGCCCGTCGGATCCGTCGCCGGCAAACTGGCCACGGAATTCGTGTCCGCCGCACTCGCCCGATGCGTACGCAAAGCATTCGTGATTTGTGAATAGGAGGCCGGACCAACCAATACGAATTGGCTCCGGCCCAGGCCAATGCCGCTCGTGAACGGCCCGACCGGCCCCCAATACACCGTGATACGAATCGTCGCCGCGTTCGTAAAAAGATCGGAAAAAGACTGCGTCACCGTCGTAAAAGCATTTGTAATCTGGGCCGCATTTGTCGACGCCATCACGCTCGAATCGAACGTCACGTTAAAAGTAAGGGCGGAAGCGAAATTGACGTGGAAAAAAAGGCAAAGAATGACGGCAAAAAATAGCTTTTTCATGTCGTTCGATCTGAATTCCGGGACGAAAAGAGTGAATCAGAACCGCCCATTAAATTCAATGGATTAATGCCCCGCAGGTTCAAACCAATTGATTAAGAATCGAATGTTATGACTGGTAGGTTTTGCCCGTGAAGGATGCCTGAACTGTTGATCCTTCTGGAAGGCTTGTGAACGTCCCACATGACTCGTTGGCGCGGCCAGCAAATTAAATAACATGGCGTGTTTTCAGCCCTCGTGGTGGCAATCGGCAAGAATTGACAAAAAACCGTCTCCCGCTACTTTCCGGCATGGTCGGAAATAATCCAATCCCCTCTGCTCGTTTTCCCCACAATTTTTGGCCAGCCGTTTGGATACTTTACATCCTGCTGGCCGGCGCGTTTGTTTCGCGGGCAGATGCGCCAGTAGAGTGGAAAGGTGGTAACGGCGATTGGGACGACGCGGTTAAGTGGGGCGGGACGTTACCGTGGCGAACGGCTGAGGCGCGGATCAATGGCACGCGGTCAGAATCTGGTGATGTGACAGTGGCGCGGTCAGACGTGGTGGTGGGCCACTTGGGTATCGGGGACGGAGGCAACAGCCAAGCATCCCTGGTACTGGACGGTCGCACATTGATGGTGACCGCCGGCATGGATGTCGGCAAGTATGACGGCTCCGAAGGAAAGTTGGTCGTCAAGTCGGGCAAACTGTTTATTAATACCATTTTCGTTTCCGGCGGCGGCGGTCCCGGCATGAAAGGCCGCGGCACAGTCGAGATTCAGGACGGTAGCATGGTCACCAAGCTCATCGAACTGGGACTTTCTTCCGGCAGCTCCTGCACGTTGCGCATGGTGGGTTCAAAAGCTTCGGGTGTGCTGGCAGAAGACGGCTTACAAATCGGTGTCTATAATTATCTAAGCCTGGAGACCAATCCTCCGCCGAGCACGACGGAATTGAACTTTGAGCTGGATGACGAGGGTGTGACGCCCATTTTCACCTGGGGCAGAACTGAGGGGCGCATTTACTTCCCTATTCCCGATGGCAAGGGCAATGGCGTGGGAACATGCCAATTGCGAATTGGTCTGCTAGCGCCGCCGCCTTCGGGCGATATTCTTTTGGTCGGCTCGGCCAATGCGTGCCGGGGCACGTTCGACGGATTGAAGGAGGGCGCGAAAGTGCGAGCGCAGTTCGCAGACAAGATTTATGAGTGGACACTCACTTATCGCGGCGGACCAAGACGATGCAATATCCTGTTAACCAACGCGTGTGTGGCGGCTGCCGGTGGCAAAATGATTCCTTATGTGACGGGAAAACCCGCGAAGGTTTTCCATTTTGATCCGGCTTTGGTGCAATCCAGTTACCGGGATTTTTACCGGCTATGGGATGCGCAGTCGCCTCCGGTGGGCAGCAGCACATTGGCCTTTCCCGGAGCGGAAGGTTATGGGGCATTTACCAAAGGAGGGCGCGGCGGAAAAATTTTCATCGTCACCAATCTCAACGATTCCGGGCCCGGCAGTCTAAGAGAAGCAGTCGAGGCGAAGGGTCCCCGCACGGTGATTTTCAAAGTGGGTGGCATCATCGAAACCACCGGCCTCGATGTCCGCGAACCTTACCTGACCATTGCCGGACAGACGGCCCCCGGCGATGGCATCTGCATCAAGAAAGGTGCGGGCAACGCCAACGCCTTCAATGTCTCGCGGACGCACGATGTTATCCTGCGCTATCTCCGCTTTCGCGCTGGCAACAACACGGGTGACGTGCGATGCGAGTCTTTCCGCATTTCCGACAGCGACAATGTGATTGTGGATCATTGTTCGAGCAGTTGGGGTAATCCCGAAACATTTTCCATTGGCGGAGCATCGGATCGTTGCACGGTGCAATGGTGCATTTTTTCCGAAGGGAACAACGCGCAAAGCCACGCTTTTTCAACCATCCTCGCGGGGGATCGCAGCACGTGGCATCATAACCTTTTCGCGCACATGTTCAGCCGCGTTCCAAGATGGGGGGATATCACGGTGGAATGCGATTTTCGCAATAATGTCATCTACGATTGGGGCCATACTTGCGGTTATGGAGATATGCGGACACTGAATTACGTGAACAATTACCTTCGCCCGGGCCCCTCAACCACCCAGAATCCACCTTACTTCATCATCGATCCAAAAGTTGCCCTGCCGGCCTCCTTATATCTGGATGGGAACGTCATGATCGGAAAACCTGATGTGTCCCGAGATAATTGGAAGGGAGTCAAAGGAGATCGGACGTTACAATCTTCGTCCCCCTTTCCTGCGCCTCCGGTGAAAATGCAATCGGCACAGGAAGCGTTTGAACTGGTGCTTCAAAACGCCGGGGCAAATTTGCGCAAACGTGACGCCGTGGATGCGCGAATTGTCTCTGAGGCACGAAACGGCACGGGCAAAATTATCAATAACGAGAATGAGGTGGGCGGCTGGCCTCACTATAAATCGGGTGACGCTCCGATATGCAGCGCCAACGATGGCATTCCGGACGAATGGAAGAAAGCGCACGGAATTTCCTTAACCGATGCGAATGTCGCCAATGCCGTAAATGCCGAAGGATATACCGAGCTGGAGGTTTATTTGAATTCGTTGACGGAACCTGGACTCTGAGGAGGCGATTTCCGACCGACCGCCGCCAACAGCGCGATGGAGAATATTACCCCATCATGATCCGCAACCTCCCGCTGATGCGGCCATGGCATATCGGCAAAAAGGTGGAAGGCATAGTTGATTCGGGATTGGCCCGATAGTTTCGCAATTCCGGACCCTCCTCAACAACAAATTCGGCGTTCGGCGTTCGACGTTCGACGTTCGACGTTCGACGTTCGGCGTTCGGCGTTCGACGTTCGATGTTCGACGTTCGGCGTTCGACGTTCGATGTTCGATGTTCGGCGTTCGACGTTCGATGTTCGATGTTCGGTGTTCGGTGTTCGGTGTTTCCCACCCTTCTCCTGCTTGGGGCATTTACCCATCTAGGACAACCGGGTTTGTCGCTATAGACTATTCCATGAGTTATCAGACCCAGGAACTTTTGAAAGCCATTCGCATCGAAGGCGTCGATTGGCAAGGCTCGGTGCACGAGCAGGTCGAAGCCGGACGCAACTTTTTTCTAATACTTCCGGAAGGCGAGGATGCCCTCACGCGCTTTTGCCACAGCTTCAACCTCCAGCCCGATTGTTTGCATGGCCGCTTCAAACGCTCCGATCTGTTGCGCATGGGGCAATACGTCGATGGCGCTGCCTTCGATGAAATGCTTATCGCCTGGGATGCCGACGAC
>DASZPR010000805.1:0-6155 GCA_035550235.1 Verrucomicrobiia bacterium
ATCGGTCATGGTCACGGGCGTGCCGTTGTTCAGGACTACGATGGTGCGGCGGTTTGCGGCTGCGACTGCGCGAATGAGAGCGGCTTGGTCATTCGGCAAATCCATCGAGGAGCGGTCGTTGCCCTCGCCTTCCAAGCCCATGGTGGATAAGCAGACAATCGCGATGTCGGAGGATTTCGCGGCGGAAATCGCATCGGCGAAGTTCGGCATGCCGCCCCGTCTCCACGCGAGGCGCGCGAGGTAGCCACCGCCGTCCTGACAAAATTCCACGCGCAGCGCGTAGGTTTTGCCGGCTTCCAGTTTCAACTCGTTCGTGCCGGTGGACTGCGCACGGTGGTCCCAGTAGTCGATGATTTTTTGGTCGTCGATGAATACACGAAAGCCGTCGTTGCCGGTGAATACCAGCACGTAGGGCCCGGTTTCCGGCACGGAAAGATTCGCCGTCCAACGAACGCTGAAGGTATTGCGCGAAATGCCGGGCGCGGGCGCGCCTTTGTCTTCGAGATCGATTTCCTTGTCCGTGCGGACCAATGCGGGCTCGCCACTCAGATCCAGGTTGCGAAAATATTCTCCGCGAAAACCGTGCGTGGACGAATCGTTGGGCAAGGTGACGGCAGAAGTTGGAATAACATCGCCATCCACGCTGCCAATTGCGTAACTGATTTTGATGGCGGCGGACCGCGCTTTCAGAGCGTCAATCAATTCCGTCGTGTGCGCGGGCTGCACGCGGGGGCTGCCGAGCGCGTCGACTTGCAGTTTTGCGCCGGCTTTGCCGATGAGGGCTATGGAATGAATTTTCTTTGCGTCCAGCGGCAGAACATTGCGTTCGTTTTTTAGGAGCACGATGCTTTTCGTCGCGACTTCGTAGGCGAGCTGGCTGTGCTCGGGTGAATTGACCTTGGTGTGGTCCGGCGTTTGCGGGCCGTCCAGCAAACCGACGCGGATGATCGTGCGCAAAATGCGATGCACGGAATCATCGATGGCGGCGGGCGTCACGCTGTGATTCGCGAGGGCGGTTTGCAATTGCGCGACCGACATGTTTTTCCCGGTCGGCATTTCCAGATCGTTGCCGGCCTGTACGGCGTCCGTTTCATGCACGCCGCCCCAGTCGGACATGACGGCTCCATCGAAGCGCCAATCGTTTTTCAAAATATCCGTGAGCAAATGGTAATTGGCGCTGGAATGAAAGCCGTTGACGAGATTGTAGGAACTCATCACGCACCACACTTTTCCTTCGGTGACGCCGGCTTCGAAGGCGGGGAGATAAATTTCACGCAGCGCACGTTCGCTGACCTGGGCGTTCACGCCGTTGCGGTCCTCCTCCTGATTGTTGCACGCGTAATGCTTGATGCAGGCGGACACGCCGGTGCCTTGCATGCCCTGGATGTAGCTCACGGCCATGCGCGCGGCGAGATAGGGATCTTCGCTCAGGTATTCGCCGTTGCGACCGCCGAGCGGTGAACGATGGATATTGACCGCGGGCCCGAGCAGGACCTGGGCGCCGGTGCCTTTGTTGCGCGCTTCGACGCCGATTGCTTCGCCGATGCGCGCGATTAAATTGGTGTCCCACGTTGAGGCCATATTGACGCCGGCTGGGAAGGCGGTGGCGGGGCCTTGCGTGCCGGAGGAACCGCCGCGTACGCCCTGCCCGGCGTCGACCATGCCCATCGCGGGAACGCCGAGGCGTGGAATTGGCTGCGTGGTAAATCCGGTGCCGCCGAGTAGTTTCAGTTTCTCCTGATCGGTGAGCCGGGCAAATAGATCATCGACTCGTTTTTCCAGCGGGGCTTTGGGATCCTGGTAAACGGCTTGGGGAATTTGATTCGTTTGCTCTTGTGCGAAAGCAAGGTGCAGGGACAATCCGGACGCGATTAAAAGGAATAGTTTTCTCATAGTAACGCGAACGAAGGAGAAGTTACGTGGGGCGTGTAACACTACCAACGCGCGGTTGTGTTATCAGAAGTGGCGGCGCGGGTCAAAGGAATGTTGGGGTTGGTAATCGGTTAAATGGTTAAATGAGTTAACCGATTTAGCTGCCTCACCCTTTCCGCCGCGCTTTAGCCACGATCTCCAACGCGGCCTTGCAGCGATTGCGAATCTCCTGCCAGTTTCCGTTCGCCATATCCTCGGTTTTGGCGATCCAGGTGCCGCCCACGGCAGCGACGGTTCCGATTTTTAGGTAGGATTCCAGATTGGCGGGGTTCACGCCGCCGGTGGGCATGAAACGGAGGCCGGTGTGTTTGTAGGGCGCGGACAATGCCTCAAGCATCCCGACGCCGCCGTTGGATTCCGCAGGGAAAAATTTGAGCAGCTTGCAACCGAGCGCGAGGCCGGCCTCGATGTCGCTCGGCGTTGCCACGCCAGGCACGAAGGGCAGGCCGACGGATTGCGCGTGCTTGACCGTTTGTGGATTTAAACCGGGCGCCACGGCAAAGGCTGCGCCGCTCTTTTTTGCGGCTTCCACATTTGCCGCCGTGAGCACCGTGCCGGCGCCGACGATTAACTGCGGACGTTCCTTGGCCATTTTGGCGATCACCTCGGCAGCGGCGGCGGTGCGAAAGGTGATTTCCACGACGGGTAGTCCGCCTTCAATCAATGCATCTGCGAGCGGAATGGCGGCTTCAATTTTTTCGATGGCGATGACGGGAACGACTCCAATCTGAGCAATTCGGGCAAAGATATCTTCTGACATAAAGCGCGGGAGTTTGGTGGGATTTGGCGGCCTGCGCGAGAAAATTCGTTATTCCGCAGCACGGAATTCACCAACCATTTTTTGCCCCTATTGGGAGGGAAAAACGAAAGGCAAATAATTTTGTCCATTTTCCCATTTGGTGGACATCATTGGGTAGATGGCGGAATTAACTGATCACGAATTGCTGGCTGATTTTGCTCGAAGCGAATCCGAGGAGGCATTTGCGACGCTCGTTACGCGCTACGTCAACCTGGTTTATTCCGCTGCGCTGCGCTTCACTGGCAATTCCCATCACGCGGAGGAAATCACTCAAGCCGTATTCATTATCCTGGCGCGTAAGGCCGGCGCTCTTTCGTCGCGGGTCGTTTTGTCCGGGTGGCTGTATCAAACTACGCGTTTGACGGCCGCTAATTTTATGAAAGCCGAAATCCGGCGGCAGCAGCGCGAGCAGGAGGCTTACATGCAATCCACTTTGAACAATTCCGGCCCCGAAACGTGGCAGCGAATCGCGCCCCTGCTGGAAGATGCCATGGGGCATCTGGGCGAAACGGATCGCAACGCCGTGGTCCTGCGCTTTTTTGAAAACAAGACTGCGGCGGAGGCCGCTTCGATATTGAATTTGACGGAAGCCGCGACACACAAACGCATCAATCGCGCCCTCGACAAGCTGCGGAAAATTTTCTCGAAGTATGGTGTGAGTTCCACCACGGCGATTATTGCGGGAGCCATTTCCACGCATTCGGTTCAGGTGGCCCCGGCGGCTGTTGGCCATTCGGTCATGGCAATGGCGGCGGCGAAAGGTGCGGCGGCTTCGGCTTCAACCCTTACTCTAATCAAAGGAGCATTGAAAGTTATGGCCTGGACGAAAACAAAGACTGCGGTGGCGGTCGGTATCGGCGTGTTGTTGACGGCTGGGACGGCTGTCCTGTTGATGAAGGAAATTTCCCGCAAGCCGGACATGGCGGCCTTGCAAGGCACTTGGGCGGGACAGGAAATTGGAGCCGGCTCCGGTGAGTCTACGGTTGTCATCAAAGGGGCGACCCTTGAGTTTCGCGGAGCCGATGCCGCGGAATGGTATAAGGCCACATTTTCTCTCCGGGCCAATACAACTCCGAAGCAAGCCGTCCTTGTCATCAGCGACTCTCCCGAGCCTGATTACGTCGGCAAAATCGCCCATGCGATATATAAGTTGGAAGGCGACACCTTCACCGTGGTGGGAAATGAACCGGGCGATCCTTCTTTGCCGGCGAGTTTCGACGCTCCATCGGGCCGGAAATTTGTTTTGAAGAAAAAATCGAGCGAGACAAGTGCGATTCTTGCGGCGAGCGCCCGGGCGGGCACCGCGAACAATACGGCCCCGCCTCCGCTTGACACTAAAAATGCAGAATCCATTCCCGGCTGGGGCAACGTGATTAATCCGGATGGCGATTGCACGCTGGCCTTCACGGATGGAAAGCTCACGGTCAATCTGCCGGGCACCGATCACGCGTTGATGCCAGAGAGCCATCGGACCAACGCGCCGCGGGTCATGCAGGAAGTTTCCGGACCGTTCGACGTGCAGGTCAAAGTCACTCAACATTTCAAAACGAACGTCAAAACAATCGTCGCGGGGCGCAAGCCTTACCAGGACGCCGGGTTGTTGGTCTGGCTGGATGATAGGAACAATTTGAAATTGGCACCCGCGCAAATCGAAAGGGACGGCAAATCTTTTCGATTCTTTCATCTGGAATTCCGGCATGACGGCCAGTACGGCGAGATGCCTTTGCCCAGGGAAGCCACCAGCCTTCTGCACGCCTCGACGTATTATTTGCGTCTGCAAATTCACAGCGACAAGACCTCCGCGTCCGTCAGCGGTGACGGTGTCAAATGGTTCAGCACGTCTCTGCCGGGCGGTGGCCTGCCGGAAAAAATGCAAGTTGGACTCATCGCCGAAAATAATACCACCTCGCCGTTGACCATTGGCTTTGAGGAGTTCTCGGTTTCAAATCCCGGCAAATGAGGCTGCAGAAAATCCTTGAAACAAAGCTGCCTTGGGAGTGTTTTATCTCCTGTGAGGTTTCGGCGCGCATTCACGTTGATTGAACTGTTAGTGGTCATCGTGATCATTGGCATTCTCGCGGCACTGCTTCTGCCGGCATTGAACACCTCAAAACAAAAAGCAAAAGCCACCCAGTGTCTCAACAACCTGAGGCAAATTCAGCTCACGACGAAGCTTTACCTGGACGATAATCACGGCGTAATGATCCCTTTGTGGATTGAGCAAGGTGCGCCTGGCGGCGCCGGCTGGACTTATGATTCCGCCACCTTCATCGTTCAATGGCCGGATCACCTATGGTGGCAGGATAAGTTTCGACTGGATGGCAACATCAGGAATCCGTCTCTTTTCAATTGCCCGTCGTTGACTCAATCTGCCACGCACGCCGGCGGCGGTTCTCAAAGCCAAAATTACGCTTTGGGCATCGGCATGAACTATCCGGAATTCGGTTGGATTTCGCCCCAGACTGGGTTTCCTTTTCCGGTCTATGCCACGTCCAGAGAAACCGGGGTGACGGCACCCAGCCAGTGCATTGTGTTTGCTGATGCGGGCATGATTTCCGCACCGTCGGAACCCAACGCGGATAACTGGCAGGAAGTGGCCGCGACTGGCTGCTCTTATTTTCGCTCTCCCAGCGATGAGCAGGGTTATCCCAACGGTGATTCGCGGGCCGTCCCACGCCATAGCCGGCGGGTGAATGCGGTTTTCTTTGACGGTCACATTGAGAAACTTCGCAATTCCGCGATCGGTTTTGATTTGCCTCGGACCAACAGCGCAAATTTATGGGCGCGCAATTACAACGGGCCAACTCCGTGAACGGATTCTTGAGAATTCCTAAACGGGTTTACACCTCCCGAGTCCGTAGTATACTGTCCGTCTGTGCATCCCGAAAAGCGCATACGTGTGGTTTGTGGCATGAGCGGTGGAGTCGATTCTTCCGCTACGGCGGCGCTTTTGCTGGAGCAAGGCTACGATGTGGTCGGGATTACGCTGAAGTTGTGGCCGCAGGATTGCGTTTCGCGGGCGGAGGATAAGTGCTGCGGGCCGCAGGCGGTCAGTGATGCGCGTTCGGTCTGCAATAAGCTCGGCGTGCCTTATTATCTCATCGATGAGGCGGCGGAGTTTCAGTCGAAGGTCATTCAATATTTCGCGGATGAATACAAGGCGGGGCGCACGCCGAATCCCTGCGTGATGTGCAATCAGAATTTGAAGTTTGGGCGGCTGATTGATCGGGCGGACCAGTTGGGGGCGCAGTTTATTGCAACGGGGCATTTTGCGCGGGTGGAGAAGGCCAATCTGGGAACATCCAACATCCAACATCCAACATCCAACATCGAAGGTCAGAAGACGAACGCCGAACGGTATTTGCTGAAGCGTGGGCGGGATTTGAAGAAGGACCAGAGCTATTTCCTCTTCTCGCTGCGGCAG
>DASZPR010000806.1:0-9940 GCA_035550235.1 Verrucomicrobiia bacterium
CCGCATCATGGAGACGAACATTCTCCTGGTCATCACGACGAAAGTTCCAATGCTTCGTGCGATACGCTTAAAACCGCTCTGACCGGCAGCAACGCATCTCCGGTTGTTACGCGTGATTTTCCCTTGCTCTATACGCTTCCGCCGACCGCGCTCGCGCTGGTCACGACAGCCATTGAACCGGCAGCATCATTTTCACGCCACGCCAGTAGCCGAAAATGGGTCTTCACGCCCGAACTGTCTCTCGGCCCGGCGTTCCGCAGTCACGCGCCACCCCTCGCCGTCTGACTTGAATCAACCGCACGACACCGCGCGGGCTTGATTCAAGTTCCCCTCTGTTCCCTGCATTTCTGTCAGGGAAGTGCTCTGTCTTGCGACAGGCAGATTGTTTCCAAAATCCAATTGCAGATGGCGAATTATGTTCAAACGATTTTCAATTTATTTAGTGGTTCTGTTGGCCGGGTTCAGCGCAATCGCCGAACCAATGGCGACCAATCTCACGCCGGAAAGCGCCGTTGCGATGGCGCTGGCAAACAATCGCGACCTCGCTGCTGCGCGCTTTGCGATCCGACAAGCCGAAGGGCGGCTCAAGCAGGCGGGACTGTGGCCCAACCCAGAGTTTGAACTTGGCGGGAAGAACGACAGCGCGTTCGCCAGCGACGGCGAATACGATTTTGCCACCGGCTTCAAACAGCGCTTTCCCATCACCGGACGGTTGACCAAAGCCAAGGCTGTGGCGCGCGTGGACGTGGCGCTGGCGCTGGCCGAGGTGCGGAATCAGGAGCGGTTGCTTGCGGGTGACGTGTTGGGCCGCAGCCGCGACCTGCTTGTCACGGAGGAAAAGCTCAAGGCAAATCAAGAGCTTCAAACCACAATCCAGAAGCTCATCGAGGTTTCGGAGAACCGATTGAAGGTGGCCGAGATTTCCGCTGCCGATGTGAATCTGGCAAAACTGGAGTTGCAAAAACTGACCTTGGCGCAGGCCGCGTTGCTCAATCAACGGGAAATTGCCATGACCGCGCTGAATGGCCTGTTGGGACGCGAACCGAAAACTCCGTTGCAAATGTCCGGGGCGGCAAGCGCGGAGTTTGACACGAATAACGTAGCCGAGGTTTCACGCCAAGCACTCGCGCACCGGCCCGACCGTCAGTTGGCCGCGCTCGGCATAAACCGCGCCGGAGCGGAAATCAAACTCGCTCGCGCCGAGAGGTGGGAAGACTGGACAGTGGGCTTCGACTACAGCCGGTCCGTGGGCAAGTTTACCGCCCCCATTGGGACGAAGACCGATAACTTTCTCGGCGTCGGCGTTTCGATTCCGCTGCCGTTGTGGAATCGCAATCAAGGTCGAATCAGCGAAGCGCAAGCGACACAGGAACGCGCCGAGGCTGAATTAAAGGCGCTCGATTTGCGCATCGCGACCGAGACGCAAACGACGGAGAACCAGATGCGCCGTTGGATTGGCATCCTCCGCCAATATCGTGAAGAATCCATCAAGCTCGCGGAAGAAAACATCGTCCTGCTGCAAAAAGGCTATGGCGATGGTCTCGTCAATATCACGGCCGTCATCCAGGCGCAACAGCAGTTGACCGATCTGCGCCAGTCTTATCTCGAAGCCTTGGGCGGATTTGAGCAGGCGTTGACCGATTGGCAGACGGCGACAGCGTCGTTTCCACTGAACCCACTGGAGAAGTAACCTCACCGATTTTATGAAACTGAAAACAATTCATTGCATCTGGTTGTCGGCATTGCTCGTCGCTGCCGGCCCATCACAAAGAGTCTTTGCCCACGGCAACCAGATCGAAACCGGCGGCGGGGGCGGCGGGCCGGTCACCTTGACGAAGGTGCAGCAGGAGTCCGTCGGTCTGCAAACTGACAAGGCTGACTTTCGCTCCATTGACACCGTGCTGCCGCTCTATGGCAAAGTCATGATTGACCCCGACCGCCACGCCCACGTAACTACGCGCATCTCAGGCCGCGTCGAACAATTGTTCGCCCGTGTGGGTGACCGCGTGGAGAAAGGTCAGAAATTGGCCATCATCCAGTCGCGCCAACTCGGCGAACCGCCGCCCACGGTGGACGTGACCGCGCCGGTCAGCGGCGTGGTCAACGACCGTCCCGTGACGTTGGGAGATTCCGTCGAGCCGAACACGGAACTGTTTCATATCGTGGACCTCTCGAAAGTCATCGTGGTAGCCCAGGTTTATGAAGAAGACGTGGCCAAGGTGAAACTTGAACAGACCGCGCGAATCGCGGCATTGAGTTACGCGACGAACCAGTTCACCGGCCAGGTCACTTTCGTCGGTTTGGAACTCGACCCGGACACACGCACACTGCCGGTCTGGCTGACGGTGGATAATCCCGACGGCAGACTGCGTGCCGACATGTTCGTCAAGGCCGCCGTGTTGCTCGCCAAAAATTCCGACGTGCTGACCGTGCCAAAAACGGCGGTGCTGGAGGAAGGCGGCGAGAAATTCGTCTTCGTACGCACGGGCGACACCTTCAACCGGGTGGACATCCAGCCCGGCGCGGAAGACGACCGCTACTTGGAAGTCAAAGAAGGCCTCGTGCCGGGTGATGAAGTGGTGGTGCAAGGTCAGCGCGAACTTTTCACCGCGTGGCTGACCGGCGGCAAAAAGCCCGCCGCTGACAAGGACTGAAGCGCGATCAAAGCATACTTGTATGTTTAACAAACTGATTCATTGGTCGCTGAACAACCGGCTGCTTGTCGTGGTCGGAACGGTCGTTTTTCTGGTCGCATCCACCTACACCACGATGCACATGCCGGTGGACGTGTTCCCTGAATTCGCGCCGCCGCAGGTCGTCATCCAGACCGAATCACCGGGTCTCGCGCCCGAAGACGTGGAGTCGCTCCTGACCTTTCCCATGGAGAGCGCGGTGAACGGCACGCCGGGTGTGGAGAATGTGCGCTCCTCCTCCTCCGTTGGTCTGTCCACCATCGTCATTGTTTTCCGCTGGGGCACGGACATTTACGTCGCGCGACAACTGGTGAACGAACGCATTCAATCCGTGCGTGACCGTTTCCCCGCCGGCACGCAAGCGCCGGTGATGTTGCCCATCACGTCGGCGGTGGGTTGGATGGTCAAATACAGCCTCGAAAGCGACACGCGCTCGCCGATGGATTTGCGCACCATCTCCGACTGGCAGATTCGTCCGCGCATTCTCGCGCTGGGCGGCGTGGCTTCGGTGGTCGCGATCGGCGGGGAAGTCAAACAATACCAGGTCCTGCTCGATCCCGACCGCCTGCGCGCCTATCACGTCAGCGTGGCGGAAGTGCGCGCGGCGCTGGAACAATCCAACATCAACGTGCCCGGCGCGTTCCTCCAACGCCCCGGCCAGGAATACATCGTCACCGGCGTGGCGCGCGTTGAGTCGCTCGATGACTTGCGCAACACCGTCATCAAATTCGTCAAAGGCACGCCGATTTACGTCCGCAACGTGGCGGACGTGAGGTTCGGAGCGGAAATCAAGCGCGGCGACGGCGCGCTCAATCTCAAGAACGCCGTCATCGGCACAATCTCCAAAGCCTACGGCGCGGACACGCTGACGACGACCTACAAAGTCGAGAACGCCTTGCGCGACATCGAAAAGCAGTTGCCGCCGGACGTGAAGATGAACATCCACATCTTCCGCCAGGCGGATTTCATCGAAGGCTCAATCCGCAACCTGAAGACCGCGCTCATCGAGGGCGGCATCATCGTGACCCTCGTCCTGATTATTTTCCTGATGAACATTCGCGCCTCGTTCATCAGCTTTCTCTCGATGCCCGTGTCGCTCCTGGCCGGCGTGATGATTTTGAAATGGTTTGGCGTCAGCCTCAACTCCATGACCATCGGCGGTCTGGCCATCGCCATTGGCGAGGTGGTGGACGACGCCATCATCGGCGTGGAGAATGTTTTCCGGCATTTGCGTCTCAACCGACAATCGCCGAAACCAAAACCCACGATTGATCTGATCTTCGAGGCCACCAGCGAGATCCGAAATTCCGTCGTCTATGCCACCTACATCGTCGGGATCGTCTTCCTGCCGATATTCTTTCTGTCGGGTTTGGAAGGCCGCATCTTCAGCCCGCTGGGCGTTGCCTATCTCGGTTCGCTGTTTTGCTCGCTGATTGTCGCCGTCACCCTGACGCCCGCGTTGTGCTACATCCTTTTGGGCAACACCAAAAAGGAACTCAAGGAAAGCTTCGTCGCGCATTGGCTCAAAAGATACTACGAGCGATTGCTGCACTTCACCCTGCGACACGTCTGGCCCGTCGTCATCGCCGCGCTGGTGCTGGCGGGCGTCGCCGTGGCGATCATTCCGTTCTTCGGGCGTTCGTTTCTGCCGGAGTTTCACGAAGGCAATTTTATTGTCGCCATGACGACGCTGCCGGGCACTTCGCTGGATGAATCCATGCGGCTCGGCCAGTTGGTGCGGACAAATATGCTGAAGTATCCGCAGGTTGTTTCCATTTCCCAACGGGCCGGACGCAGTGAACTGGACGAGGACGCCCAGCCGCCGAATTTCAGCGAGTTTGACGTGAAGCTCGACTACGACCGCGACAAGAAAATGCCGCCCGATGAATTGCTGCGTCGCATCCGCGCCGATCTGGTGGAAATCCCCGGCACGGTTTTCAACGTCGGCCAGTTCATCGCGCATCGCATGGACGAAGTGCAGTCGGGCATCCGCGCGCAAATTGCCGTCAAAATCTACGGCGACGACCTCAACGTGCTGCGGCAAAAGGGGCGCGATGTGCTCCAGGTCATGCAATCCATTTCCGGCGTCGCTGACCTCGCGCTCGAACAGCAAATCAATGTGCCGCAACTCATCATCAAGGTGGACCGCGAAAAAGCCAGCCGCTACGGCCTGAAAGTCGGCGATCTTTCCGAAACCATCGAGACGCTGCTCAACGGCACAGCCGTTTCGCAGGTGCTGGAAGGCCGCAAGACCTTTGACTTGTTTGTGCGCCTCGACGAGCCGGCGCGAAAGGACATTGATTCCATCCGCAACATCCTCGTGGACGCTCCGGCGCTGGGCAAAGACGGTGCGAAAATTCCCCTGCGCGAAGTCGCCGACGTGCGTTTCGAGGAGAAACCTTACTTCATCAATCGTGAAAACGTGCAGCGGCGCATCGTCGTGCAATGCAACGTCGCCGGGCGCGATCTCAACAGCCTCATCGCCGAGGCGCAGCAGAAAATCGCGGCGCAGGTCAAGCTGCCCGCCGGTTATTTTATCGAATACGGCGGGCAATTCCAGAGCCAGCAGGAAGCGCAGCGCATTTTGATCCTGTTCGGCATCGGCGCGATCGTCGGCATTTTCCTGATGCTCTATCAGGCGTTTCACACCGCGCGCGAGGCGTTGCTCGTCATGCTGAACCTGCCGCTGGCGCTCATTGGCGGCGTGATTGCCCTCTACCTGACGGGCCGCGACTTGAATGTTCCCGCAATGATCGGATTCATCAGCCTGTTCGGCATCGCCTCGCGCAACGGCGTCATTCTCGTCAGCCATTACAACCAGCTTCGTGCGGAAGGACAATCGCTGCACGACACGGTCGTGCATGGATCGCTCGACCGTCTTAATCCCGTATTGATGACGGCCGCGACCGCCGCGCTGGGACTTGTGCCGTTGCTTTGGGGCAGTCCGACCGGCAAGGAATTGGAGCGTCCGCTGGCGCACGTTATTCTTGGCGGTCTCTTCACGTCCACGTTCCTGAACATGGTCGTGATCCCAACCTTGTATAATAAGATCGAAGGAATCCGCGAACGACGTGCCGCCAAAAAAGCGGACGCGCAAAAACAATCTGATGCCGGTGAGGGAACGGTTGACTCTCCGGTTTCAAACGATGACAGCAAACCAAAACCAACCGAATAAAAACAAAATAGAAACGTATGAAAAAAACTGCATTGATAACGTCCCTGCTGGCTCTGGCGGTCAGCGTCTGGCTCGTGCCGCCCACTCTTGCGGCGGATGAAAAAGACGAGCCGGAAGTAAAAATCAAAATCCCCAACACCGCTGCGGGTATTTTTAAGGAAGTAAAAGAGCACGAGGAGGAGCTTGGCAAAACCGTCGCGGCCAAAAAACTTGACGACGTGCATCATCTCGCGTTTGCCATACGCGATCTCGTCAACGCGCTGCCCGACAAATCGAAAGACCTGGACTCCGAAAAGATGGGCAAGCTCAAAGCGAACGCCAAATTCATTGCCGCGCTCGCCGACCGGCTGGACAAATCCGGCGACGCCAACGACCAGGCGGGAACAGAGGCGAACTTCAAAAAGCTGCAAGACATTTTGAAGCAAGTCCGGGCGCTGTATCCAGAGAGCGCCACCAAATCGTCTGCCGAGGCCACGGTGCAATATACCTGCGCCATGCACCCGGAAGTGATGCAAGACAGCCCCGGCAACTGCCCCAAATGCGGAATGAAACTGGTGGCAAAAAAGTAATGTGCCCAAAAGCAGATAACTATTTTCTCACCCCACCCGACATGATACCCGCCGGTTTGGTTGAATCTGCGGCGGCGTCGGGATGGGGTTGAGGAACGGCAGCAAACATGGACGAAAGAATATTGCATGAAGCCGAAAAATAAAAAGCAGAAACAGTCTGTGCAAATTGAGTTCCGCCATGAACAGGCGCAAGCCGTGTTCATTGCCGGAACTTTTAATGACTGGCGACCCACCGTCACGCCCATGATTTCTCGCGGGGACGGTAGATGGACCAAAGAATTGTCTTTGCCCCCAGGTCGGTATGAATACCTCTTTGTCGTGGAAGGAGAATGGTTGTGCGACCCAGCAGCGACTGAGCAAGCATCCAATCCCTATGGCGGTTCTAATTCAGTGCTGGTCGTGCGGCCATGAACGCGCAAAAGAACTTTGAGCCAAATGCTCGCAGCGCAGAAATCCGATCAAAAACAGCAGACAAATGATGACCATGATTAAACCGATTCTTCTTATTGCGGCGCTGCCGCTGGTTTTTGCCGGCTGCACCAGCACGAATCCAAAAGCTGCGTTCGACCACGTGAACAAAACCGTAAACGCACGCACCGGCCAAACTGTGCAGTGGCGCATTGGTTCGGCGAGCAACGAAATTGCGAAAGTGATCGAGCCGCTGCTTCAAACCAATCTTACCGCTCAATCCGCCGTGATGATTGCGTTGCTCAACAACCGTTCACTCCAGGCTGAATTTGAAGAAGTCGGCATTTCGCAGGCAGATTTGGCCCAAGCCTCGCGGCTGCGAAACATCGAGCTTGCCGGAAGCTGGCGGTTTCCCGACCGACCGCCGTCAATCATGAACGCGGAGTATTCCGCCGCCGGAGATTTTCTCGATCTGCTCACACTTCCCGCGCGGAAGAAGATTGCCCGCCGCGAACTGGAGCAAACCAAACTTCGCGTTGCCGACAGCGTGCTTCGGCTGGCCACGGACGCGCAAACCGCGTTCTACACCGTGCAAGCGAGCGAAGAATTGGCGAAGCGTCTTGCAGTGATCGTCGAAGTCAACGAAGCGGCGGCGGATCTGGCGCAACGGCAGTTCGACGCGGGCAACATCAATGCGCTCGACTTACAAAACCAACAGGCGTCCGTTGCGCAGTCGCGGCTCGACCTCATGCTGGCGAAAGCACAGACACGCGCGAACCGCGAGCGGTTTAACCGCGTGCTTGGCTTGTCCGGTGGACAGACGGATTGGAAGGTCTTTGACGAATTGCCCGGATTGCCCGCCACGGAATCGCCGCTGGAAAATCTCGAAGACCTTGCGGTGAGCCAACGGCTCGATCTGGCGGCAGCGCGGAATCAAGCGGAGTCGGTTGCCGCCGCGTTGCGTCTCAAGCAGAAGACCCGCTATCTGCCAGGCGTGACCGTGGGTGTCAGCACCGAGCGCGATACGGGCGGACAGCGCGTTACCGGCCCAACGCTCGATTTGGAATTGCCCCTGTTCGACCAGGGGCAACCCGCCGTCGCCCGGCTTGCCGCGCAATATCGTCAGGCGCAAAACAATTATGCCGCGATGGAAGTCAATGTTCGCTCGGAAGTGCGCCAGACTCAAGACGCCCTGATGGCCGCGCGCAATGCCGTCGAGTATTACAATAAAACTTTGTTGCCGCAGCGTCAGAAAATTTTGCGCGAGACGCTGCTTCATTACAACGCGATGCAGAAAAGCGGCTACGAACTGCTCGCCGCCAAAGAGCGCGAACAAAACACGGAGCGAGGTTACGTCGAGACATTGCGGGATTATTGGATTACCCGCGCAGAACTTGAACGCGCGGTAGGTGGACGTTTGAGTGGCGACGGTTCGCCGGCGTCCACGCCGTCAAAAATGAATTCAAATCCCGCCGAAGAACCTCACCACAACCATTGATTTTGAAACGAAGGAAAGCTATGAATCGTCGCAATTTTCTTACCGGCGCGGCCACCCTTGCAGGCGGCGCGCTTCTCACTCGTTTAGTTCCCGCAGCCAATGCCGCTGAACCCGGCAAGGTCGCCGTCAGCACCGGCAAAACCGAGCCGTTCAATCCCGGCGGGCTAGGCTACAAACCGGTCATTACTCCCAATGGACTCACGTTGCCTTGGAAAATGGTCAACGGAGTGAAGGTATTTCACCTCGTGGCCGAATCGGTCACGCATGAGTTCATTCCCGCGATGGAAGACCACCCCAGCCTGGTCGCCAATTGTTGGGGTTACAATGGGCGCGTCCACGGGCCAACCATCGAAGCAGTCGAAGGCGACCGCGTTCGCATCTACGTCACGAACCGGCTGTCAGCGGCCACGAGCGTTCACTGGCACGGCGTTCTGCTGCCGAGCGGCATGGACGGCGTGGGCGGAGTTTCGCAGAAGGCGATTCAGCCGGGCGAAACATTCAAATACGAGTTCACCCTCAAGCAGCACGGCACGCTAATGTATCACTCGCACCATGATGAGATGACGCAAATGCAACTCGGCATGATTGGGCTGTTCGTCATTCATCCCAAAAACCCGGCACAACCGCCGCCGGACCGCGACTACGCCATCATGTTGAGCGAATGGAAAATCGAAGTCGGTGCGGCGCGGCCTGATCCGAATGAAATGACGGACTTCAACATTTTCACCATGAATGGCCGGGCGTTTCCGGGCACACAGCCTTTGCTCGCGAAGGCCGGTGACCGCGTGCGCGTTCGCATCGGCAATCTCAGTTCAATGAGCCATCACTCGATTCATTTGCACGGTCACCATTTCAAGATTGTGCAAACCGATGGCGGCGAAATTCCGGACAGCGCACAATGGCCCGAAACGACGGTCATCACGCCCACAGGAAGCACGCGCACGATTGAATTTATCGCCATCGAGGGCGATTGGGTGATGCACTGCCACATGCTTCATCACATTATGAATCAGATGGGCCATCAGTTTGGCAACGTGGTGGGAATTGACACGACCGGCCTCAATCAAAAAATCAGCAAACTCATTCCGGGCTACATGACGATGGGGCAGGAAGGCATGGCGGAGATGGGCGAGATGGGTATGCCCGTGCCGGCGAATTCCGTGCCGATGATTGGCGGGCGCGGCCAATACGATTACATTACTATGGGCGGCATGTTCACGATTGTGAAAGTGCGCGAAAAATTGCCTGCCGATGGTTCAGACCCCGGCTGGTATAAATCGCCGCCCGGCACGCTGTCCGAAGTCGCGCCGGAGGAAGATTTGAAACGCGACGGCATCGAATTGCCGAAAGATTTGCCAAAGACCGCCGCGCTGCGGAAAGAAAAGGACGATGTATGGTGTGGCACGCCTCCGGCAAAGCCAACGCTGCTGGCAAAGAATGAGCTCAAGGGACGGGTCAAACTTCACTGACCGGACAAACAAAAACTCATGACCAAAGACCCCATTTGCGGAATGACGGTGGACGAGGCGACGGCTCTCCGCGCCGACCGTGTCGGCCAGACGTTTTATTTTTGCAGCGAACACTGCCGCAAAACTTT
>DASZPR010000807.1:0-3263 GCA_035550235.1 Verrucomicrobiia bacterium
CCGCTCAATTCTCCGCCTCCCGCAACCCCTCTGATACCGCCTCCACCGCGTGCTGCCACCTGACACCTGCTGAATGATTAAAAAAATCTCCGAAAAAGTCGGGCTTTTAAATACCCTCGCCTCATGTACGATTCTGAAGTGAATGAATCTTTGGCCCTGCAATTAAAAACCGCCACCGAGTTGCTGGAAAAGGCGGCCATTGACCGCGCCGCGCTGGACACGCTCTCTCGCGAAGACCGGTCGCGTCTCTTTGCTGCCGCACAGAAACTGTGCTTTCCCGATGTCACCGAACGCCGCCGCCAGGTCAAAGCCAAATCCCGCGCTCGCCGGGCGGAAAAAACGGAACGCCTCCAGGCCCAACTCGATCAAACCGGCATCCGCACCTTGCGCCGCGAGAAGGTCTTCCTCACCCCGAATGTTTTTCCGCCGGCAAACTTCCAGCAACAGGAAGTCGTGGACAATCCCGAATTTCGCGAAGCTCTCGAGCCATTGAATTGTTACGTCTGCAAAGAGGATTACACCGCCATCCATAATTTCTACGACCAATTGTGCCCCGCCTGCGCCAAATTGAATTTTTTCAAACGCACCGAAACTGCGGACCTGCGGGGCCGCGTGGCGTTGCTTACCGGTGGACGCGTTAAAATCGGTTATCAAGCCGGCATCAAACTTTTGCGCGCCGGCGCGGAACTCATCGTATGCACTCGATTTCCCCGCGACGCCGCGCTGCGCTATGCCGCCGAGGCGGACTTCAAAAACTGGGAGGATCGGCTGAAAATCTACGGCCTCGACCTGCGCCATACACCAAGCGTCGATGCCTTCACGCGCCATTTGCTGGAGACGCAGTCTCGTCTGGATTTCATCATCAACAATGCGTGCCAGACCGTTCGCCGCCCGCCCGGCTTCTATGAACACATGATGGCTGGTGAAAAAGCCCCGCTCGAAACCATGCCCGAATCCGCCCGCAAACTTCTCGGCGATTACGAAGGTCTGCGCAGTTACAACATGCTTCCTGAGACCGCGGGAATCGCGCGCGCCGCGGAATTATCGCAGGTCGCGCTCCTGCCCGAAGAGGTAATCGCAAACAAGCATCTGTTCCCTGAAGGAAAACTCGACCAGGACCTTCAACAAGTGGATTTGCGCGGCCGCAATTCCTGGCGGCTCACCCTTTCAGAAGTTTCCGCCGTGGAACTGCTCGAAGTCCAACTCGTGAACGCCGTCGCGCCCTTCATCCTGAATGCGCGCCTTAAGCCGCTCATGCTCCGGTCCCCGGAACGCGACAAGCACATCGTCAATGTCTCCGCCGTCGAAGGCCAATTCTACCGCAAATGGAAAACGACCCGGCATCCGCACACGAACATGGCCAAGGCCGCGCTCAATATGATGACGCGCACCTCGGCCGCCGACTACCACGCCGACGGCATCCACATGAACGCAGTCGATACCGGCTGGGTAACCGACGAGGATCCCGTCGAGATCGCCGCGCGCAAGCGGAAAGACCACTCCTTCCATCCGCCGCTCGATATCGTGGACGGCGCCGCCCGCATCGTTGACCCGATCATCGCCGGCTTCAACACCGGTCAACACATCTGGGGCAAGTTCCTCAAGGACTATCGCGAAACGGATTGGTAAGAGTTCGACCTCGACCACACCGTCGACAAACAGACAGCGGACAGTAACGGAAATTGATCGTTACGCAGCCTAAGCGTGCGACACAACAAACCATTCGCAATTGAAAGCCAAACTAAATGTCAAAACGCGAAGGAAGCCAACTATGGCCTCAGTCGGTCCTTCAATGCCTTGAGCAAATCTTTCTTCATGCCGAAGAGATTCCATGTAGAGCGCTTTCCGTGGGTTTTCGTCCGAGACTTTTTCGATTACCATTTTATAAACCTCTTCACCCAAGTTCTTAAGTTCACCACGAGGGTTGTTCTGCGACGTATCTGAATGTCCCTTGGCGAGATGCTGAAGCATTTCCTCAAGCGAAGCCCCCTCGATTCTTGTCGGGTCAGCATTTGCAACTCCGTTACCACCCGCCACCTGATAGTAAAAAGCTTTATGTCCAACCAGTTTTGAAACGGAAGGGAAGCTGCTATTTGGCAAAATACTTCCACGCGAAGTATGGGCGTTTAGTTGAGACACTCTGTGAAAAGCTGGAGCCGCGTAACAAACTACAGCCCGGCTTCCAAGCTTCTCGGCAAGACGTTCCAATGCTTCCTGTTGGTGATCCTCAATGTCGAATCGCCAACAACTTCCTTTCGTAAGGTAAGACATAAGGCGACGCGGACGGTGTCGGTAATAATGGCTCCGTTTTGCTTGAATGAATAGATTCAACCTAAAATTTGGAAGGTTGCGCCGTCTCCTCCGCCGCCAGATAAAGTCCCAGTTGTATCTATGAAGAAATGCACCCTTCACGGGACCGGCAGATCCGAAATACTGCCACAAGTCTGGATCGCAAAGCATTAACGCGTAATCAATGCCAACGTGCTCTTCAAAAACTTGGCCTGGCGACCAAACAAGATGGGTTCCGCTACCCAATTGATTGTAGAGCGGCCCTTCAAACTCTTTCTCTTCAAATTCCGAGGGAATGGAAGCCATCTTGATTATCGCTCGAAGGGTACCGCAGCCCACAATCGTGTAAAGTAGCAATTGCGAACGGATACCAAGACAAGCGATTCCGCCTTACCTTCCAGCTTCGTCACCTGAATTTCTGAAATCGAACGTCTGAAAAATTTCTGTCGCTGATTGCCATTCGCCCACCGCCTTATTATAAAGACAGCTCACATGACCGCAATTAGCCGTAGTGAATCCAGCGCGCAAAGCCGCGCCATTCGTCCATTTAAGAAATTACTCGCTGCCAACCGCAGCGAAATCGCCATTCGCATTTTCCGCGCCGGCACCGAACTCGGCCTCCGCACCGTGGCCATGTATGCGCAGGAGGATCGCTTCTGTCTCCACCGTTTCAAGGCGGACGAAGCCTACCTCGTCGGCCAGGGCAAAGGCCCCGTCGCTGCGTATCTCGACATCGACAGCATCGTCACGATGGCGAAGGAAAAAGGCATCGATGCCATTCATCCCGGTTACGGTTTTCTTTCCGAGAATGCCCATTTCGCCCGCGCCTGCGCCAAGGCAGGAATCACCTTCGTCGGCCCGCGTCCCGAGTTGCTCGAGATGATGGGCGATAAAACCGCGGCGCGCACTCTCGCCCAAAAAATCAACGTCCCCGTCCTGCCCGGCAACGAAGAAGCCATTTCCGATCGCGATGA
>DASZPR010000808.1:0-6644 GCA_035550235.1 Verrucomicrobiia bacterium
CGTCGCTTGACTCGCGCCTGATCGCCAATAGACTCTCAGCATGTCAATTTTTGCAGCATCAAATCCGGGCCGCGCTTTGGTCTCGCCTCAATCATGAAAAAAGGCCCTTCCGTTCTCGTCATTTTCCTCACTGTATTCATCGATCTCATCGGCTTCGGCATTGTCGTCCCGCTGATCGCGCTCTACAGCCGGAATTTCGGAGCCGGCGGATGGATGATTGCCGTCATCGGAGCATCTTACTCCGCCGCACAATTCATCTTCGCCCCCATTTGGGGCCGCCTGTCGGACCGCCTGGGACGCCGCCCCATCCTGCTCATGAGCAGCGCGGGCGCAGCGCTTTCCTACGTCTTGTTTGCCATCGGCTCCGGCATGACCAACGGCACGGTCGCGCTCACCCTGCTGCTCATCTCGCGGAGCTTCGCCGGCGCCTGCGGCGGAAACATCACCGTCGCCCAGGCCTACATCGCGGACATTACCCCGCCCGAAAATCGCTCCAAACGAATGGGCCTGATCGGCATGGCCTTTGGCCTCGGATTTATTTGCGGCCCCATCATCGCGGGCATCGGGTTGAAATTCCTCGGCAACACCGGCCCCGGCTGGCTCGCCGCCGGCATCTGCGCCCTCAACTTCCTGCTCGCGCTGTTCATCCTCGCCGAAAGCCGCAAACCCACCTCGGAACCCGCCAAGGCCCGTCCCCATTTGAAGCAATGGGGCCATACGTTATCGCAACCCAAAATCGGCCTCCTCGTGTTCACTTTCTTTCTCGCCACCTTCGCCTTCAGTTGCTTTGAAATCACCCTGCCCCTGCTCATCAACGACGATTTCAAACTCAATCTCTCCATGGAAGAACTCCACCACGCCACCACCATCACCATGTTGTTCGTCTATTGCGGCCTCATCGGCGCGTTCGTGCAAGGAGGAGCGACCGGCCGCCTCGTGAAATTGTTGGGTGAATCCAAACTTATCGCGTTGAGCCTGTTTCTAACCGGCGCCAGCCTCATCCTGCTTCCCTTTGTCAAAGGCAACGGACAACTCCTCTGGTCGCATCTGTTCAACGGCGAAAACGGCCCCTGGATCAAAATGCTGCTGGTCCTCGCCCTGCTCGCCATCGGTTCCCAAATGACGCGTCCGCCGCTCTTCGGTTTGCTCTCCAATTTGACTCCGGAAAATGAACAGGGCGCCACCATCGGCGTCGCCCAGGGCGTCGGCAGTCTCGCGCGCGTTTTTGGCCCTCTATTTGCCGTCCCCCTTTACACTCATATCGCGTTCCTGCCCTATGTTATCTGTGGGGGAGTTTCCGTCGTCGCCGGCCTCATCGCCATGGCTGCCCTTCCCGCCCGCGCTCACGTCAGCACGACCAGCGCTCCGACGCCGGCTGAGTAACCCCGGCCGCGTCCGCCGCCGTCTTGAGCAATCGCGGCTGCGCCTCCCGCAACATCGTCTTCAACCGCTGCGGCAGCTTGCCGACCAACTGCGCATACCGCGGCATCTGCCTCGCCGCGCCCGCGAGCAACTCCACCATGCTCAACCCATCGCTCAGACTCACGAACTCCGCCGCGATGCGATTCCGCTCCCCGCAATTATGATAATTCCCCAGCGCTACGCAGACCGCTGCCGTTTCAAAACCAAATTCCTGGTACGCCGTCGCCTCACAAGTGCCGCCGCTCATCAACGCCCGTTGAAATTGAAATTTTTTATTCGCAGTTTTTAATCCCGCCGCCACCTCCGCCAAAAACCGCATCGCCTGCGAACTGAAAATCGAAGTGCGATCCCCCACGCGCAGAATGACTCCCTGCCCCATCTTCACACCCGGCAACTCGCGGCTCGTCTCCAGCGAAATCACCAGCGCGTTCCTCGGCAATTCCCTCGCCGCCCCCACCGCCATCGCCCCCAGAAAACCAATCTCCTCCGCCCGCGCAATCACGCCGATGACATGCACCTTCGCCCGACGCCGCTTCAGCTCAATCAACGTCGCCAGGATCGACGCCACACCAATCAAATCGTCGCACGCGCGCCCATGAATATGTCCGCTCCGCACCCCAAAATCCTCCAACTCCCAAACCGCAAACTCCGGCTTCACCCTAATCTCCCGCTTCGCATGCAACTCAAACTCCTTCTCCTTTCCCGGTCGCCGACCCAATTTCGCCGCGACGCCGCGAACGTTTGTAGTCCCGCCTTCAGGCGGCTCTCCGCGATGCATCAATCGCACCGGCACTCCCGCACGAAAATAATTATCCGGCACGCCTCCCAGAAATCGCCCCAACCACGTCTTCCCCGAAACCCGCCTTACAATCTCAAACCCCGGATGATCCATATGCGCCGCCAACGCAATCGGCCTCAACCTCGGCGCCGTATGCAACCGCACAATCACATTGCCAAATTTATCCCGCTTAAACCCCAGCCCATTCTCTTGGCAAATCGCCTCCACCTCCGCGCGAACCGCATGCTCATGAAACGGCGCCGCCGCCTGCCGCATCAATCGTCCCGCAATTTTGGAAAATTCAGAAGCTGTCATGATATCATCGAAACCGCATTTAAAACTGATTGAAAATGGAAATCGCGTCCTCCTCCCCCATCGGGTTCAAAACGAATTCACGCTTTGCGTTTCACGCGTCACGCTTCTACCTCAAAAACATCTCCGCCGCCGAATCCGCAAAACGCAGCCCCTCCCGCGTCAATTGAAACCGTTCCGGCGCAATCCGGCCCCAACCGCGCTCCTGCAATTGTTTCATCTCCTCCGCCCATTCACTCCGCAAATCATGCCCCGTCGTCCGCTTGAAATCCTCAAACGGCCACCCCGCCACCATCCGCAACCCAAACGCCGCCGTCTCCCCCGAGCGCGACAACGGCACCAACTCCTCGCGCGATTCAATCGCCCGCTTCCCCTTCTCCAACTGCTCGCAATACAACTGCGTGTTCGACCAATTCTTCGTCCGCACCCCCCGCACATACCCCGTCGCACTCGGCCCCAGCCCATAAAACGACCCACCGCGCCAATAATTCACGTTATGTTTGCAAGCGCGAGACGGAACCTCCGCGTTTCCGCCAACTACGGACCGCGGACTACTGACTACGGACTGATGCCGCGCAAAATTCGCAATCTCATACTGCCGCAACCCCGCACCCGTCGCCCGCTCCACCAGCTCCTCATACATCTCGCACGCCAGATCCTCATCCACATCAAACTCCTTCGCCTGCAACTGCGCGTAAAGCGGCGTGTCCTCCTCGTAAATCACCTCGTAACTCGAAAGATGCTCGCTCCCCAGCGCAATCGCCTCCCGCAACGTCGCCCGCCAGATCTCCATCGTCTGCCCCGGAATCGCGAACATCAGGTCGATGTTCAAATTATCGAAACCCGCCTGCCGAAAAATATCAAACGACTTAAAAACCATCTCCCGGCTGTGAATCCGCCCCAATCGATCCAGCAACGCCTCATCCAGCGATTGCACACCCATCGAAACGCGATTGATCCCAAACGCGCGAAACAGCTTTGCCTTATCGAGCGAAACCGTCGCGGGATTACACTCCACCGTGAACTCCTCCACCGCGAGCAGATTCAATCGCTCCATCGTCTGGAGAATTTTCTCCCACTGCTTGAGATTGAGAATCGATGGCGTCCCCCCGCCAAAGAAAACAGTACGCGGCGAAGCCTTTGCGAAATCACCCGCCACGAGTTCCATCTCGCGGACGAGCGCCTCCGTATAACGATTGATCAATTCCCCGCTGGACGCTTCCGAAAAGAAAGCGCAATACGCGCATTTCTGCGCGCAAAAGGGCACATGAACGTAAAGGCTCTCGATGAAATCCGGCGTTTCCACTGTTGGGGAAATTAGCCGACACCGGGCCAATTAGCGAATCAAAACACCAGCAGAGGGGCCGCTGGGATGCTGCTTACGCTTGGGCGCGTTTGACGTTTTCGGCCTTCAGGCCTTTTTCACTGGTCACGATATCGAAGTCGACCTGGTCGCCTTCGTTCAGGGTTCGGAAGCCGTCACCCTGGATCGCGCTGTAGTGCACGAACACATCCTGACCTGTTTCCTGCGTAATAAAGCCAAACCCATGTTTGTTATCAAACCACTTTACTTTGCCACTGGCCATAATTGCTCTCTCCTGAAATCAAGACGCGCGGGGCAGAAATAAAAAAGACACAACGGGTACATACGTTGTGTTCTTTTACATCTGGAGCCGCATACGCCTCAATTAATGCGAAGACTATAAAATCCAGTAATGATAGGGTCAAGAGGAAGTTGTTCACGAAACCCGCGTCAAATAAGGGGTTTTCTCACCCTCTAGCTAAATCAAAATCCCTTTTGTAACATTCCTGTAATCAATATGTTGAGTATTCGCCTTCAATCGATTTTTGTCCGGCATTCGTAATTGTTTACGTATATCTACTGTATGCCAATTTCGAAAAAAATCTTACTTCTTTCAGGCATCCTATCCTTGAATCTTCGCTCCAATCGGGGCGTCGTCCGATTTGCGTTTTTAATATTCTTCACACATCCGCCGCCGCTTTGGATAAAACGACACTAGAAAGATACTCTGGACACGATTAGAATTGACTTCGCGTACAATATTTCTAACAGTTTCACTTGGAATTGTTGGCTTCTTACTGGCTCAATGGAATTTTCACGAACATTGCATATGCGAAGTTTGGACCATGTCCATTCGGCCCACGTTGCGTTAGATAGCGAAGTAGGGATCTCATAAATACTCTGACGAATGAAAAGCAAATCCGTCATTAAAAGCTATGGAACAACTTGACGTTTTTATAAGCGTGGGTGACACAGCAACGGATGAGCAAGAAGCCTTTGTGCGTGCCATAGAAGAGCGGTTGCGAAACGAGGGTCTTATACCGCATACGATTGGAAGAAATACGTTCAGCTCCGACGCCCCATTAAGTACCGTTACGGACGTCATGAGTTCCTGCTCGGGAACGGTTATTATTGCCTTGGAAAGAATGTATTTTCCGTCGGGTATCGGCAAACGTGGAGGAACGAAAGAAACAGCTCTATCTAACGTCAAACTGGCCACGCCTTGGAATCAAATTGAAGCTGCGATGGCCTATTCACGTGGGCATCCCATGCTAGTAATCATTGAGAAAGAGTTGAAGCAAGAAGGTCTGCTGGAATCCAATTTTAATTGGTACGTTCAACGCGTGGTCCCCACCGCAGCATCTCTAAACACCTCAGAATTTAATGGTGTTTTGGCAAGCTGGAAATTAAAGGTCGCTCAATATTCAAAAAACAAGAAAGAACCCGGAAATGGGGCTTCCGAATTTAACTCGGCGGAGTTGACGATCGGCCAACTTGTTAAAGGTTTAAAGCCGGCACAATTTTGGAGTGTCCTAACAGCCCTTTTGGTACTGATTACGGGAGCCTTTAATTCCGGATGGTTTGGTCAGCGCTTCCTCCATCCCACGCCGGACAAATCGAACAATCCGGCAAAAGCCGTCGACTCAGTTTCTAAACCAACCGATTTATCTCTAAAACCTATATCCGCTGATATAACCGGAAAATGGGAATACAGAAGCTCAGTAATCAACAAGGGCGATCAACCGGGGAGCGTTTTTGGATGGGGCGGAGTCGTCGAGATCACCATGAAGCCAACTCCGTACCATGTAGAATTTAAGCTTACCGGACAACGAGAATGGATCGACGAATTGGTGGACAAAAAGGGAACCTTAAAGAGATCGGTTTTGAACCCTCCATACGCTTGGGAATCCGACTGGGGAACCATTACCTCTGAAAACGCTATCAAACTGACTTACGATATCACCACAGACCGCTCTACGATCCGCGGATTTATATCAGGCTACCTCCGCGGCCTTCCGGATATTTCTGGAAAACCGCAATCGATCGAAAGTTACTTTTTTCAAATGTCACCAAACAGTCCGCTCTATGGGGACACTTCATTTCGGCGAATGGCTTCAGACAATGATCGAATCTGGAAATAGCAACGTGGGTTTTGAATTTAAATCCTCAAAGATAATTTCTCTCATTTTTCACTCCACATGCAACGCCCGATCCAAAAACTGCGACAGATGATTCAATATCGCCGTATCCCCCGCCACCAACGTCGCCCCCGCCGCCTGCGCCGCCTTTAACAACGCCGGATCCCCCTCCCTCGCAATCGCGATCACCGGGATATGCTGCGTCGCCGCATCGTTCCGCAGCTCAGCGATAACCTTACAGACATCGCTTTTCGTCGATTCCAAGTCCGCCAAAACCAGCATTGGCTTCTCCTGCCGCGCCACATTGACCAGGTTATTGGAATCCATTACAGCCCGTACGCGGTAATTCAAGTCCTGCAACCGGTTCACTAATTGTGTCCCGGGCAGCAACTTTTCATAAACCACCAGCGCCAAGGGTTGTGTCATGTGTGAAGGATGATGGTACGCCTTGCCAAAAATTGCAAAAAATTTCCATTAAACAGCCATTCCATCTCCGTAAAAACACCCACACGCGCCCCGTGATCCCGGGAATTGCCGCTTGACGCATTTGCACAGAAAACTTATTGTTTCCCATAGAACGGTAAAGATTTGCTGGGGTTCCCCAGCGCGCCAAAGTCGGAAAGATAAAACTTGCCGACTTTTTTGTTCCCCTCGTGGGGTCTTTCCGTTTGACAAACTGATATGAACGCCG
>DASZPR010000809.1:0-2723 GCA_035550235.1 Verrucomicrobiia bacterium
TGGCTCGCTTGGTTTTTTTCATAATATGCGTCTTTAACTGCCATTCCGCGGGGTCGTCGACTTGTCCGCCTGCCGACTCTGGGCCATGGCCACTTCGTCTATTTCCACCTGCTGGACAAACCGGCTTTCCTGATTCAAGACCCGGCCGATTTCGGCCTCCTCGCCTTCGAACTCCGCCTTCAGCGCGGCGATTTGCGCTTCCAAAGCCGCCCGTTTGCGGGCCAATTGGCGTTTCTTGGTTTCGATTTCCATCTCGCGGGAAACTTTCTGAAGGCGTTCGCGTGCCTCCTGCGCCAGGCGCATGGAACCGGTCAACACGCCTTCCGGCCCGACATACACGTCGCGAATATCGATCCCCTTGTCGGTGAGAACGAACTCGCGAATTTGATTCGAGTGCGCCATTCCGCGCGATTTCAGGACGTAAATGCCGCGATTGCGTTCCCCACCCAGCTCAATGTCGCGCAGCAACAGCCAGGTGTCCATGATGGACGAAATCCCCACGTCGGTTTGCTCGAGGCTTTTCATGTCCGGCGAACTCAAGGAGGTAAATAAAGCGGTGATTTGCTGGCTCTTGAGAAAATCAACCAGCCGCAGCAGCATTGAGCGCACTTCCGTGGGTGAACCGGTGTTGATGAGATTGCTGATGGGATCGATGACGACCGCGCGGGGTTTGAATTCATGGATCTGCTTGTGCATGACGGCCAGGTGCGTTTCCAAACCATACAGGGTCGGGCGCGAGGAATGGAACCGCAGCAATCCCTTCTTAGCCCAGGGCTCAAGGTTCAGTCCGATCGACCGCATGTTGCGAATGATTTGCTGCGGCGATTCCTCGAAGGCGAAATAAAGGCTGCCTTCGCCCCGGCGCGATGCGGCGTCGACAAAGTACGCGGCCAAACTCGATTTGCCCGTACCGGCGGTGCCTGAAATCAAGACGCTGCTCCCGCGATAAAAACCCTTGCCGCCGAGCATGCCATCAAGGCGGGGAACACCGCTGGAAATGCGCTCGCTGGACACATCGTGCGCGAGGCCCAACGAGGAAATCGGCAGGACGCTGAAGCCGTTCTCGTTGATGAGAAATGGGTATTCGTTGGTGCCGTGGGTCGAGCCGCGGTATTTGACAATGCGCAACCGCCGTGTGGACACCTGGTCGACGACCCGGTGATCCAGCAGGATCACGCAGTCAGACACGTACTCCTCGAGACCGTTACGGGTCAGGGTGCCCTCGCCTTTTTCACCGGTGATGATGGCGGTCACGCCCTTTTCCTTGAGCCAGCCGAAGAGGCGGCGCAGTTCAGCGCGGAGGATGGCCTGGTTGGTCAGACCGGTGAACAGGCTTTCGATCGTGTCCAGCACGACGCGTTTGGCGCCGATGGCTTCAATCGCATAATTGAGCCGGACAAAAATCCCTTCCAAGTCGTATTCGCCGGTTTCCTGGATTTCATTTCGCTCAATGCGAATGTAATCGAGGAACAGCTTTTTCTTCTCCACCAGCTTGTCGATGTCAAAGCCGAGGGACCGCGCATTCGTGATGATGTCCTCAGGGGGTTCTTCAAAGGAGACCAGCACTCCGGGCTCGTTGTATTGGAGGGTGCCGCGGACGAGGAATTCAACTCCCATCATGCTCTTGCCACACCCGGCCGAGCCGCAGACCAGCGTGGGCCTGCCCTTGGGCAATCCGCCGCCCGTGATTTCGTCGAGTCCAGTAATTCCAGTCGGAGACTTCGGTAATTTACGGTTCTTGGTAACGGTTTTTTTCCGGGTCATATTGGATCAAATCCAGAGTCAAAGATTACCTTCTCATCCGATAGCCGAATGTCACTTCTGATTTTATAGGGCAATCACCCTATACACCTCATTAGTCCCGGCTAATCAGAGCAAAACGGCTGAAAAAAGACCGGCTGTCTCGGGTCAGCCGTCCGAAAAACCGAGCAGGGCTGACGCATCTAAAATTCTGTGATTTGTAATATTTGCCCGCGCCCCAGGGATTTTGGCTCGACATTAAATTGCTTCTGAATAAAATTTCAACTTCCCCATTTGCAGCGGATTCAAATGGGGAAGTTGTTGTTTTGTTTGTCTTGAAATAGTGACAATCTCCCCCCCTCCACGTTGTTAATTCCCCGCGCCAATATCTTTGGCCGCTCCTCCCTATTCGCCCACATCCGACCCATTTAACCAAATCGATTCAAATGTTTCTGTCGGAATTCTACAAAATTAGATGGGCAGCCCTGGAAAACCGAGTGAAATCCGTTTGGGTTTCTGGCGGGCGTGGTTAAGATGCGCGGCGAATGGCTCATGCTGAATTCATGCGGTCCGCGCTTCGGCTGGCGCGAAAAGGTTTCGGCTCCACGTCGCCCAACCCGATGGTCGGCGCTGTACTGGTAAAACGCGGGAAAATCATTGGCCGCGGCTGGCATCATCGTGCCGGATTGCCGCATGCGGAAATCGAAGCCCTGCGTGATGCGGCAAAACGAGGGGAAAACCCGAAAGGCGCCACGCTTTACGTGACGCTGGAGCCCTGCTCCACCCACGGCCGCACCCCGCCCTGCTCGGACGCAATCATCGCGGCGGGAATCAAGCAAGTGGTCGTGGGCACGGTGGATCCAAATCCAAAGCATGCGGGGGCGGGATTGAGGATTTTGAAGCAAGCGGGAATCACCGTATTGGATTTCAGCGGTGGTAGGGCGCGTCACTCCGTACGCGCCGCAGCGTCGCCAGATAGAAAA
>DASZPR010000810.1:0-2251 GCA_035550235.1 Verrucomicrobiia bacterium
TGGACATTAACGAGGCTGTGAGCGGTTGAATTGGGATGGTTTAGATTGTTCACATTATAGCCTTATTTTATTGTGTTTTCCCTGTATTATCAGGGCGGAAGGCATCCTGTCACAATCTAAAATATCCGTCAAGAATACAACTCATAATCGCTTGGTCGTTGGTTCAAATCCGACTGGGCCCACCATTTACTCCACCCGCGCCTCGCCCTTGCCCTTCACGACCTCGCCAATCACCCACGCCTTGTGCTTCTGTGATTTGATAAATTTCAAAACCGCCTGCGCCTTCTCCGCCGTCACAATTGTCACCATACCGATCCCCATATTGAACACCTGGTACAACTCCTCGTCCGGCACGCCGCTCTTCTTCTCAATCATCTTGAAAATCGGCAGCATATCCCACGAACCCTTTTTGATCACCACATCGCAATTCTCCGGCAACACACGCGGAATATTATCCACGAACCCGCCGCCCGTGATATGCGCAAACGCCTTCACCGGTAATTTCGCGTTCCGCGTTGCGCGTTCCGCGTTAAAGCGCTTCAGCAACGCCTGCACCAATGGCCCATAGCTCACATGCACCTTCAACAACTCGGCGCCAATCGTGTTCTTCAACTCCGCCACGTAGCTGTTCGGTTTCAACTTCAATTGCTCAAAGAAAATTTTTCGTCCCAGCGAATAACCGTTCGTATGCAGCCCGCTCGATTCCATGCCGATGACCACGTCGCCGCGCTTCACCGTCTTCTGGCCGTTCAACATCTTGGATTTTTCCACCACCCCCACGATCGTGCCGCTCACGTCATACTCACCCGCCTGGTAAAACCCCGGCATTTGCGCCGTCTCCCCGCCGATAAGCGTGCAGCGATTCTCCGCGCACGCGCGCGCAAAACCCTTTATGATTTCCGTGAACACCTTCGGTTCCAGCTTGCCCGTCCCCAGATAATCCAGGAAAAACAACGGCTCCGCGCCCAGCACCGCAATGTCATTCACGCAATGATTCACCAGGTCCGCGCCAATCGTGTCATGCCGATCCATCGTGAACGCGATTTTCAATTTCGTCCCCACGCCATCCACGCTCGAGACCAGCACCGGCTGCCTGTATTTGCGGACATCCAGCGCGAACAACCCGCCGAAGCCGCCGACCTTGCCCAGCACTTCCGGCCGATGCGTCGCGGCGAGCAATTGCGGCAATGTGGACTTCACTTTGTTGCCCAGATCAATATCCACACCGGCGCGCGCGTAAGCTTTTTGTTTCATGCGGCGGGAAGTAAACCGGGAACCGGCAACCCGGGCGAGAAAATTTCGCAGCTTCCTGCGTCCTCCGGCCATCATTTCGGCGCTTAAATCCCGCAAAACCCCTCTATTGCAATATTAATCGCAACTTTTTGGTCGTTGCCTTTTTCAATTTAGTGTGGCACGCATTAAATGGAACTTATTATGCCCTGGCGCGTCCTGCTGATTTTATCCCTGGCGGCCAATGTCTTTCTGGCTGTCGGACTCGTCCATCACTCTCGCCGCGCCTCCCCGTCCGTCAACGCGGCTGTCCTCGAAGAAACCAACGCCGTGGTGAAAACCAACGTCGTCGTGCGACGCCAATTCCTCTCCTGGTCACACGTTGAATCGCCAGATTACACCACTTACATTGCCAACCTCCGCAGCATCGGGTGCCCGGAACAAACCATTCGCGACATCATCATTGCCGACGTCAATGCCCTCTACGCGAAACGCCGCGCCACGGAAATTCTTACTCCCCAGCAGGAATGGTGGCGCAGCGAACCCAGCCCCCAGGTCGTCAAGCTCGCCGCCGACAAATACATCGCCCTCGACAAGGAACGCCGCGCTCTCCTCGAAAAGTTGCTTGGCCCGGGATGGGAAGGCGGCGACCTCGCCAGCCTGCCGCGTCCCACACGTCCCGGCATTGTGCTTGATGGCCCAATCCTCGGCACACTGACCACTGAGGCAAGAGAATCCGTCGCGAACATCAGTGCCAATGCTCAAGACCGCATGCAGGCCTACGT
Organism: Verrucomicrobiia bacterium; assembly: GCA_035550235.1. Lineage (GTDB taxonomy): Bacteria > Verrucomicrobiota > Verrucomicrobiia > Limisphaerales > DASXHY01 > DASXHY01. The sequence continues at coordinate 2,016 of DASZPR010000810.1, forward strand.
CCAGCAAATGCACGATGCCGGCAAGGAACCCGATCCCGCCGAACTCGCCCGCTTGCGCCAGGACACACGCAATCAACTCGCCGCCGTCCTCACGCCGGCGCAATTGGAGGAATACCTCCTGCGCTACTCGCAAACCGCGAACGACCTGCGCGCCCAACTCGGCAAACTGAAATATTTCAACGCTACACCCGACGAATTTCGTTCCCTCTTCCGCGTCGACGATTCCATCAACCAAC
>DASZPR010000811.1:0-4040 GCA_035550235.1 Verrucomicrobiia bacterium
TGCCCCCGGAAAACGGTTCAGGGCGGCGGCCCGGTAGAAACTGGTTTCGGAACCGGGTTCGATTTCCGGCGCGGTGCCGATCCGAACGGTAATGAAGCACCCATTCGCCGGATCGGTCAGCCTGATTTTTTGCGGGTCCGAGGCGTCCATGCTGAAATCTCCCGGAATCATGAAGGCAATCTGGTTGGTGCCGACATTCAGAAAAGCCCGTTGTACCTGGCGCTTGCCAATCGACTCGCCCGCCCGCACGGAGGCGTTGTAGGCCATCTTGTTCGTCTTGCCGGCGGGGACTTCAAGCGGTGTTTCCCCCGCGGAGACGCGCGCTGCCAGAAGCAGGGCGCCCAGCAGGAACAGAGTGAATAGGGAATTACGGTGTGACATTGAAAGTGACGGTGTTTGGCGGTGGGGTTACCCAATCGTACCGCAAGGCCACCAGTGCGCAGGGAATACCAGGAGGCACTTTTGTGGGATCCGAGAAATTGAGGTCGTAGGAGAATTGTCGCGTGGGCGGTTTGTAGTAGACGCCCGGATTTTTGAACTGTCCGGTGGCTTCGATGCTGTTATACAAATTGATGATGGAGGTATTGAGGGTGAGGGTGGTACCGCCACTCCAGTCTTCCAGCAGGCGTGGGAGATTGTGCACCCCGCCGCTGAAATGCATGGAGTCGGTGCCGGTGGAAGGCACAATTCCGGTCAGAATGGCCGCGTTGACGGTGGTGGAATTCGCGGACCAACCGCCGCCGCTTCCGAAGCCGTTGTTTTTACTGTTGGCGTCGCTCCAGGCGGAAGAAAGAATGGTCAGCGCGTCGGACATTAACGCGCAGGGCACTGTGCCGGTGGCGGTGTTCGTGGTGTTCAGATTTGCGCCGACCGTTTGGTTATAGTTCCCCCATACATAAAGCGGGTCCGGGGTGGCTACGGTGAAGCCGGCTCCGCCGTTTGAGGGCGGGTTGGTGCCATTGACGAGCCGCACGCAATCCAGTTTGTTGCCGCCCAGCGGGGCGGTATTGCGATTATCATCGACAAAAAGAATGGTTGGGTAGCCGCTTGAGCCATCTACGGGAAATTTTCCAATTACCGGGCTGACGGAGTTGGTCAGCCACTGTTTATATTTAAAGACGTCAATTTGAGTGGTCAGATTGGTGGTGCCCTCCCGGCGATCAAAAAAGGTGTTAGTTATCGCGAGGAAGGGGAGATTGGTGCTTAGAAAAACCGGAGACGGATTGGTATATAGAAGAACGGTTGGGGTGGTGTCGGCACCCGGAACATCCGCCGAACTCGGGGCCTTTTGGATTTTCACAGAAACCAGCACGTTCGAAGTGTAAGGATCGGTCGCAACGAGGTTGCTGACCGTGAGGACGACCTGGGCTTGGTTATACAAGCGTTGTTGGCCGGAAACGGTCGTGGAATCATTTGTGGTGGGCACATCGATCAGCGAGTGCGTGTTGGTCATCGGTAAGGCGATTTGGATGGTCGCGAGGTGATTGACGAAGTTGGTGACGGGGGTGAAGGTTGTGTTCCAGGAACTGTTGTAGTTGGTCACCCATTTGCTCTGCGACGCCCAGCTGCCACCGTTATTATTGGGCGCTTCCACAATGCCGGAGGCGGTCACGGTGGTGTGGAAGGTCAGTGAGGCATCGGTGCCGACGTAGATGTTGGTGTTACTATGAACGGCGCCGTTGACGACCATGGTGGCGCAGGTGCTGAATTCCAGCAGGCCGTTGTAGAAAATCGCGTAGGCGGTCAAGGGTACCAGCGCCAACATCACGTCTTCCTGGGCCGTCCCGGTAACGCCGGAGTTTCCGGTCAGAGGTTTCGCGTTCGAGACGATTCGATAAATCGGCGCCATGGAAGTGGTCCGGTTGGAATAGGAGATCGGCAGTGGACCAGTGTAGGTGGCGATTTTTTGAACGTAAGTTTTGTTCAGGTTGCCCTGGGCATCCGAAAACTGGAAGTTTCCCCAATAGGAATCCTGGCTGGCGAGGGGATATAGCCCGCGATAATTGCTGAGATTGGTGGTAACCATGGCCAGACCGCCCGCGGATTGAAAATCATACTGCATCCGGGAGAAGACCATTTCGACCGCCGCTTCCGCGGCGTTCTGAGATTTCATGAGATCCACGGCGCGGTTATTCATTTGGGCGACGCCAAAGGTACGCTGCAGCGTGCCGCCTAAAATCATCGCGGCAATTGCGGTCATGAACAAAATGATGAGCAGCGCGTAAGCCGACCGTTTAAGAGTTTTGCGATTGATTTTCATCTGCCTCCTGGAACGTGTGGTGTGGCCCGGAAGTCCACGGTGTATCGGTCGTAATAATAGGAAGGACCCACGAGGGTCTTGGGATATTGGTATTGGACAAAGTCCAAGGTGAAATGAATCACGTCCTTGTCGATCATGCTCGACTGCAAGGCGCCGGTGTAATCCTCGGCTGAGAACGTGCAGCTATTTTGCAGATTCGTCGCAATCACGGTGGCGGAGGCGTCGCCGGTATGAATTCGCTTCAGCGTCCAAGTTCCTGAGGCGCCGTTGGTATCGAAATAGTAGATGATGCTGGCGGCGTTGGTTCCCGAGAGATAGATGCGCAGGGCGTTTCCCACCTGGTCGTTGCCGTTTATGATGGGCGCGAAGTTGGTATTGGCCGCATCGTAGTTGCCGACCGCGTGAGAATTCGCGCAACGAATGTCATAAGCCACTCTTTGGAAACTGCGGCGTGATTCGTCGCTCGCACCGAGTTTGCTCTGGACCAGTTGGTCTTGTCTTAACCCGAAGATATAGGCCGAGAGCATCGCCGCCATGGCAAAGGCGAAGATTCCCATCGTGATCATCATTTCGACCAACGTGAGACCGCGTTCGCGCAGATGCGATTTCCTGAATAGCTTGACTGGGTGCTGGATGAAATGCATAGCGAGGCCTCAATTTCAGAAGAGATCGCCGGGGTCTTTATTGTCCGGCGCCACGTAGGTGCAAATGGTGTTCGTAACGAGTCTTTTGGTCGTGCCCCAGCGGAACGGCCAGACGGTGTCCACTCTGACCATGATGTTCGTGCCGTTGGGGGAGCCGGCCACGGGCGGCATGGGTTTGATGGTGACGAAGTTGGTGGCGCGTATGTAATTCGAACCGCTCGACGGCAGGTCGAGATTGGTCCAGGTGTAGCCGGTCAGGACCCGGGAGGTAAGATTGGAGTTCAGAAGAACGAGACTGTAGATTTGATTGACCGCCCCGCTGGGGTCGGCCGGGTCCCAGCGCGCCGAACGCGCCTGCTCGATTTGTCGCATGGCCAGCGATTCCGCCGCGAGCGAATATCCTGTCCATTGGGCGCGATAGGTCGCTTGCGTGTAAGCGAGAATAATCGAGGCGAACACCATTACGATAATGGCCAAGGCAATGGAAACCTCTGCCAAAGTGAAGCCGCGGCTTCGTTTGGTTCGAGCCACAGTTGGAACCTGCAAACGCATAATTTTGTTCGAATCTTTGGGATTCATCTGAGCATTTCGCTTGCCACCAGGGCCAAATGAGCAAACCCCTTGCGTTTTGCAGGTAAGACCGGATTTTGAAAACCACACCCTCTTAAAGCGGACTTTGCTGCCGATGGCCGCGCCGGGGAAGTTCTGTCCAGAAACTAGGTGTGTGCGCGCTAAAATGAGGCAGCGAATTGCCGGTGGAAATCAGGCTAATTTCCGGGCGCGCGCCTGGAATTCGTCGAGAAAAATCTGCAATAATTGCGTGGTGCGCCCGCGCCACATGGCCCCGATAATCACCGGCGGAAATCCCGGCAGGGGCAGTGCCTGGACATTTTCCGGGAGCGCTTTTTTCGGGATGGCGACTGACACGCCGACGCCCAACCCGTTCGCCACGTAGGTTTCCACCAGGTCCGCGGAACTTGCCTCGATGCTGGGGAACCAATCCACGCCCAGTTCGGTGATCTTTTGCTGGAATTGTTTGCAGATCAATTCACCCGGCGGCAGGCAAATCAGCGGGTCAGTGATGTGGTCGCGTTTCCAGAGTTGCTCCGCCGAAGTAATGCCGCTGCCTTTCTCCA
>DASZPR010000812.1:0-4551 GCA_035550235.1 Verrucomicrobiia bacterium
CAGTTATGATTAATGGCCAAATAACAGACGCGGGAAACCGTTTTATGAAAAGAGTGGCTGACCAGAACGCCAAATGAAGAAAAGTAATAAGCCATCAGGATTAATAGTGCTATCGATCCAATCGATCCACGCACAGCGCATTTTTTCCAAGACCAAGCTATTTGAATTGCGGAAGGCACTACCAAAAATAGACTTCAAGAGGGTTTATTTGTACGAAAGTGGCGCTGCACGTATCATCGGTTGTTTTGACGTTGGGCGCATCTTGAAACTGACGCCAGCCGACTTATGGACTATCGTTGGTGAGAACGCAACAACTCACGAGAGGTTTAATGCGTATTTTGCCAACAGTAAGACTGCTTGCGCTCTGGAAGTGCTCGCACCAATCAAATTTGCCGCACCACTCTATTTATCAGCATTGGCTAAGCAAGGCGTTGCGTTTACTCCTCCTGTCAGTTCTTGCGCTGTCAGTTTTAAAGATAAGTTAGCGGCTATTTTAGAAGCAAAGCGTAAGCGATCCTTGCAAAGTCGCCATGTCGAACTGCGTCAAATTCGCTCGTCAGAAGAGGCGCTTTACCGCAAACTAGTGACTGAGGAAATAGCGCCGAGATACGATGAAATTACCGCCGCGTTCGCGCAAAACATCCTCCAAACGAACAGGCAGGGATTTGACCCAAACGGCATTTTTACTAAAGGGAAGGAAGTCTTTGCTATCATTAAGGATAAAAGAACGTTGGTAGGATTCACAACCGTTACGCTTAAACTTGGCGGCTCAATAAAAACCGGACCGACCGTGCTTTTTAAGAGGTATCGAGGCATGGGCTACGGCACAGCAACCCGTAAGGCTTTGGAATATTATGCTCATTCACGCAAGGCGCGAAAATTGTATTGCACGTCTCCTGACTCCGACTTTAACGTGATCTCCTACCTGCTGGGATCAGATTACAGAGTGGAAGCTCATTTACAGCATCAATACAGCGAAACTCATGGGGAGTTTGTTTTTGGCAAGCGGCTGCGCACAAGCACTGAAGTGCGACGCGGAAGCCATACGCGGGTCAACCGTGTTGGGTTTGCGGATGCAGTCAGTACCAGCAGCAATGCTTTGGTTACAGCGTTTCACGCGCGTTTTACGAGCGAGTGGATGACTGTTCCGCAAAAGCATTCGAGAGCCATTATCAACGCTGCAATCACAGATTCCCGTAAAACGTACGAAGAAAAACCAGTGAGATTAGTTGGTGCACGGGCACAAGACGGAACTTGGTTGAGTTTTGTTCTGCTTGTTCCAAAAAGGGGTGGTGCCATGAAGGCTCTTTTGCTGACCGGAACGACAAACGAGGCCACAAATAGGAGCATTGTGCATGAGGCCGAGCAGCAGGGAAAAGCATTGAATAAACGCAAGCTGTATTTTTGCCATGCTGCAGACGATGTTCCGGTGCTCGCTTTGCTGAAGGAACTCGGATACGAGTGCGAGGGCGTTCTTGCTGAGCCGTACCGTCCAAACGTGGACGTCATGGTTTTGTCCAAGAAATTGAAAAGCTCGGACAATGCGGAGCGGAAAGCGAATGAAATGCTATTGCCGCTGGGGTTCACGAAAACGTAGACAAACCATAGACAAAATTGCGAACAAATTTGATTAAAAGTGACTAGATTTGATCAATTTGAGGACGCCGAACGATGGCTGTATTGCGCGCACAACAAGCACAAAAGGAGCAACTTGCGCTACAGATGTGTGATTCCTCGCCAGAATTTTTGTAATCAGCAGGTCATCGGTTCGAGCCCGATTGCCGGCTCCAGTTCGAGATGCTGTGTGGAATCAGTCGCGGGCGGTGGCGGGCATTCGCTCGGCCACGTAGATCACATGGGCATCGCGCCTGGCTCGTTCGTGGGCTTTCGCGGGGAAAGCTGCGGCTTTGAAGCCAGCGGAGGAGAGGCTTTGGAGGAACCCAGGCTCTTCGCAGGCGGACCAAAAGGCGACTTTTCCCCCGGGCTTGAGTGCGCGGCAAATGAGACCCAGGCCGCGGCGGGTGTAGAGGCGCGAGTTTTCCGCCTGCACGAAGCTGGTCGGGCCGTTGTCCACATCGAGCAGGATGGCATCGTAAGGGGCATTTCCGGCGCGGCGGATGACTTCGAATACGTCTCGAATCGTGACCTTGACGCGCGGATCATCCAGCAAGGCGCCATTCACCGCGCGGAGAAATTCACGGTTCCACGCAACGACCTCGGGCAGCAATTCGGCAACTTCCACCATGGCGCCGGAGCCGGCGAGTTCGAGTGCTCGCCGGAGGCTGTAGCCCAACCCAAGGCCACCGATGAGCACGCTGGCCTTGGGTTTGCCGCGTAGCCCTTCGCAAGGCAACTGCGCCAGCAGCAACTCCGAGGTGGTGGAGGTGGTGCTCATGAGTTGCCGCCCGTTGAGCTTCAGGAAATACTCGCCGTCGTGCTCATGGAGCGCGAATTGCGATCCATCCGGCGTGAGGGTTTGGCCAAGTTTTCGAAAGGGTTTCAAGATACCTCCACCACGCGGTATTTATTTTTCGTCCCGCCGAGGGAGAGTTGCAGGAGGTCTCCCTGCTTTTTGTCCTGCAATTGTGTCCCCAGCGGGGAGTACGGCGTGATGACCAGCACCGTGTGCCCTTCATGCCTCACCTCCATGCCCCCGGCTTTGGAGCCGATGAAGTAAAATGTCCGCTCCGCGTCGTGCTCCAGTTCGACCAATGCCCCGGTGCAAATGGGATCTCCCGCGCCGAACCTGCGGAGGTCCATATTTTGAAATGCCAGAATGGCCGCCTCCATCTCCATCATTTGCCTGGCCTGGCCGTGGGCAAGGTAGGAGGCCTCGAGCCCGCGGGTGTCGTATTTGTTCTCAGCCTTGCTCTGCTCATGTGTGGCTTCGGCGTGGGCAGTCTGCGCCGCCCTCCGGTTCCGCTCAAGTTCCTCGACCAATTGGGTCACGATCTTCCGGGCGAGGGCCTGTTTGTTCATTGCAATGGTGCGCCTAATTCCGCCGCCGGATGGTCAGCATGATCTCATTGCCCTCCGGGTCTGCGCACATGGCAAGATGCGCCGGTTCCTCGGGCGTGTCCTCGGGTTCACGCAGCACGAGTCCGCCGCCGGCCCGTAGTGCGTCACAGCCTGCAAAAAGGTCGCCCACCTGGAAACTCAAACCGGTCCAGGTGCGTTTGCCCTCGCCACCCCCATGAATGCCGAGCAGCGATCCGGCGATGGCCAGTTCGGCCATGACATCTGATTTGCGAACGATCTGCGCGTCAAAGACTTCGCAATAGAACCGCACGGCCCGGTCCATCTCCTTTGCCCAGATGATATATTTCAATTTCTCGACCTGCATGAAGCACCGATAGCAGGGCCCGCGTGTTTCGACAACAGCTGTGCATCCGGAAAGCGGAGCGGTTCAGCCCATGACGCGCGTCGATTTCTCCCACGCCAGCCCCCAATCGCGCATCGTTTTCAGCACGGGCCCGAGCGCTTTTCCTTTTTTGGTGAGGCGATAGGCCAGGCGCTTCGTGCCGTCTTCGGCCGGGATTTGGCGGACGATGCCGTGCGCCAGCAGGCGTTCGAGGCGATCGGCCAGGATGTTCGTGGGGATGCCCTCGGGCGAGGCCGTGAAATCCTTGAAACGCGAGCGGCCAAAAAGAAGGTCGCGGACAATCAGCAATGTCCAGCGGTCGCCGAAGATGTCCAGCGAACAGGCCACCGGGCACACCGAGCGCCGCGCGGGCGCGGCGCCCTTTCCTGCCGTTTGTTTCCGACTTGTAATCGCCATGGCGAAACGGTGCCATGAAATTCACTTGTAATCCACAAGTATTCTTACTTGCACATTGCAAGTATTATGGCAGGGTGAATGCCGAACCAGAAACGAAAGGAAAAGTTATGAACATCAAAAATGAAACCATGGGAGTCTCCCACGGAACTGTTGCGGCGGAACTGAACAACGGGCATTCGGGCATGAAACCGCTCGTTTTCACGGCATTGGCGCTGTGGCTCGGCCTGGTTGCTTTCCTTGGGGCACGGGGCGCGTTTGTTGGAAACGCGGGCGGGCCGCCGGTGCGGATTTTCCTGGGCCTCACGATTCCCCTTGCGGTATTTTTTGCGGCGTATTCCGGGTGGGGCGCATTCAGGGCGTTCATCCTCGGCGCCGACCTGCGGGTCGTGGCCGCGATGCAGGCGTGGCGGTGGGCCGGCCAGCATTTCCTTTTCCTCTACGCGCATGGTGTTCTGCCCGGCCTGTTTGCCTACCCGGCCGGGCTCGGGGACATGGCGATCGGAATCACCGCGCCGTGGATCGTGCTGCGTCTGCTGCGCGACCCAGCGTTTGCCGCCAGCCGGCGTTTCGCGATTTGGAATATTCTTGGGATTGTTGATTTCGCTGTGGCCACGTCCATGGCGGTACTGTGCACAGGCATGTTCCCCAAAATTAACCTCCTCATAGGAAACGTCACCACTGCCCCCATGGCGCTGTTGCCGCTGGTGCTCACCCCGGCGTATCTGGTTCCAATCTTTATCATGTTGCATCTCACCGCTCTTCTCCAGGCGCGG
>DASZPR010000813.1:0-4980 GCA_035550235.1 Verrucomicrobiia bacterium
ACCGCGTGGCCGATGTTCCGCGATAACTCCTGGAATTTTGCCGGCTTCATGTTGCTGGGCGGGCTGTTCCTGGGGCTGATGATCGCAGGCATCGCTCTCCTGTTGGTTCGCAAACTCACCACCGATTTTGTGGTGCCGATCATGTATTTGCGGGGCAGTCGATGCGTTGCCGCGTGGAAGGAATTTCGCCAGTTGCTCAACGCGAACTTTGGCGGGTTTGTGCTGTATATCCTGTTTCAAATCGTGATCAGCATCGTTCTTGGGGTCATGGTCCTGGCGGTCATGATCGTGACGTGCTGCATTGCGGCCTGTTTTTTCGCGATTCCCTATATCGGCACCGTGCTGTTGCTGCCGCTGATCGTGTTCAAGCGAGCATACTCACTTTATTACCTCGCCCAATTTGGGCCGAGCTATAATGTGTTCCAGCCGGTGACAGCGGTGCCGCAATAAGCGAATGGTTCATTTATAAGCCGTTAAAACGGCTAAGAGTCCCATCGCCCGCATGCTATGGCACCAGACTAAAGCGGCGGTGTAATGATTCCCAAAATAAATCTCCTCAAAAGTTTTTGTTCCGAAGGAACATTTGATAATAGCCCGGCGATTCATCGCCGGGACCAGTCGGACCAATAGTGAGTCCAGCAGGGATGGCTGACGCGGCTGCAGAAATTTCAGCCGTTCCTTCGAAACTCCGACTATTCACTGCCACACCCGGCGATAAATCGCCGGGCTGCTATGGGGAATGTCAAGTGAGCTTGTGGTTTTAGTGCATTGTTTTTTCTTTTATTAAAAACGTCTTTGTATTTGTTCCGTAGCGTTTCCTCTTCGAGCGGGCAGCTTTTATCGCTGCACCAGCCTGCTATCCGCACGCGATTGGTTTCGGTGCCTAATGACGATTCAATGTCAACGAAGAGGAACGAAGCGCACCCAATCTATTGTTAGGGGTTCAGCAAGCTGACCCAAGCCCGGGGCCGGGCGCGCACCGCTCCAAAAGTCTTTCGTTATTTAAGGCCCAGTTTGACCGCCGTGCTCCGACCGGTATTAATGCGCCACAGGTCGATGGCCAGTCTTCTGCCGACGGCCACGATCGCCTTTTTCTTCTGGGCACCGGTGGCCTGCGGGTTGAGTAATATCGGCCGCCATCTTTTTATCGGCGAATACTCCGGCTGGAAGCGCACGCTCCGCCAGGCCAGTTCAATCAAGGCCGTGCGCAGGCGCCGATTGCCGTGTTTGGTGATCGGCCCGCTGCGGCTTCTGCCGCCACTGGCGTGCACGCCCGGACACATGCCGGTGAGGCTGGCGACCTGCCGCCGGTTTTTAAACCGACCCCAATCCAGGATCTCCCGTTCCAGCACCTGACTGGTCAGGGCTCCCACTCCGCAAGGCTGGGGCCGGGCTGCCTTTTCCAATCGCCCGGTGGCTTGCTCCAGTTCGGCCTGCACCGTCAGCAGCAGCCGGTGTATTACTGCCAGTAGTTCTAACAATGACGGGCAGAGTTGTTTTTGCAACTTCAACCACGGCAACGGGTGCCACCAACGGCCTTTAAGGCGAAGGCCATTGAAAAGCAAAAGGCTGCGCCCTTGTGCTTCCAAACGCAGTCGGTGCGACAGGAGTTGTTCGCGTTGGCGGCTTTGGCTGCGCGCCAGTTCCTGCTCCACCGTGGGAACTCCAATGACAGCCAGTTCTTTGCGGTTACCATCGACGTAACGACTGAGCCTTTGCACCAGAGCCAGCGCATCGGTTTTGTCCGTCTTCACCCCTTTGTGATGCTCATCCCAGTTCTGGGGGCGCACGACCACATTGTGAATGCCCATTTGCTCGAGTTGCCGATGCAGGCCGTAGCCAAAGGGGCCGGCTTCGTAGCAACTATAAACTTCTTCCGCCAGTTCAAGTTGCTTCTTCGCCCAGATTAAAAAGCCTTCCGGAGAAAACTTCTGAGCCGGTTGCGGTGTGGCGTGGTCCACCTGGCGGACCACCCGATAGCTGTCGGCATGCACGTCGATGCCCAGCTTGATGCTCTTGGCTTTAGCGGCCGTTTGTGTTGAAGTGGTGGTGTGGGTATTGGTGTCTGGTTTGTTTTTCATACCTTGGTGTAGCAACTGTTTTGCTCACCCGCCAATACCCATGTCATCTATTGTCGGACATCCCTTCGGGATGACTGAAGCAAGGCAAATCTATTTCTCGTTTTTCAACGCGGCGCGCGCGGCGGCGAATTCCTTGCGCACTGAGGGAGCGACGTCGGGAAATTTCAGCTTGAGCGATTCGAGCGTCTCCACGACGACCGAGGCGACGACGAGGCGCGTGAACCATTTGTGGTCGGCGGGCACCACATACCACGGCGCGTGCTCGCTGGCGGTGTGGCGGATGGTGTCCTCGTAAGCTTCCATATATTGCGGCCAAAATTGGCGCTCGCGAATGTCGGCTGAGGAAAATTTCCAATTCTTCTTCGGCTCATCGAGACGCTTAAGGAAACGCTCTTTTTGCTCCTCTCTTGAGACGTTCAGATAAAATTTGCGAACGATGATTCCGTTGTGATAGAGATATTTTTCGAATGCGCTGATGTCTTCGAAGCGTTCTTTCCAGATATTCTTGGTCACGACTTCGGCGGGCAATTTTTGTTTCGCCAAAAATTCCTTATGCACGCGCACGACGAGCGTTTCCTCGTAATACGAGCGATTGAAAATGCCGATGCGTCCGCGTTCCGGCAGGTTTTTCATGCTGCGCCAAAGATAATCGTGATCGAGTTCCTCGGCGGACGGGGCCTTGAACGAAAACACTTCACACCCCTGCGGGTTCACGCCGGACATGACGTGCTTGATGGTGCCGTCCTTGCCCGCGGCGTCCATGGCCTGAAACACCAGCAGCAACGCCCATTCATTCTGCGCGTAAAGGCGCCCCTGTAACTCGCTGAGTTTCTCAAGGCTGTGTTCGAGCAGTTTCCCGGCCTCGTCCTTGGATTTCAATTTCCACGTGTCGTCCGCCGCAAAATCCTTCAAACGAAATTTTTTACCGTCGCCAACGCGGTAACGGTCCGAGAGGTCTTTGAGCGTAATGGACATAAAAGAGTGTTAGCGCAAATGGAGGTCGCAGGCAATAGGGGTGATTTGCGGCGGTCGCAGACCGCCGCTACATACAAATAAAAAGGCCGGACTTGCGTCCGGCCTTTCGTGAATTGTTTTTACGGTGAAGTTAATCCAACACCGGCTCGCTGCCGTCGATCATCTTCACTTTGTTGTGCGTGAAGTATTCTTTGGTCAACGCTTTCATCAGTTTGCCGCGTTGATCGTAGAGGCGTTTGAGCTTGCGCGGTTTGCGTTTCGCGAGCGCGTAATGTGTGAGCAACGGCATCGCGATGGTCGTGTCGGTGTAGCAGACGACGGCGTCGGGGAGCTTGGTGGGATCCACTTTGCCCCAGCTCACGGCTTCGCTCGGCGTGGCGCCGCTCAGGCCGCCGGTGTCCGGACGGGCGTCGGTGACCTGGATGAAAAAGTCCTGGCCGACTTCCTTGATGCGGAGTACTTCCTGGATTTGCGGCTCAGTTTGCAGCATGAAATTCTTCGGACTGCCGCCGCCCCAGAGGACCACGCCGCTGCGGCCGCCGCCGCGTTTGGCGCCGAGCACGAAGGCGGTGGTTTCATTGACGTCGATGGACGGGTTCACGCGCAGTTTGTTGCCGCGCAATTCCACGCCGGCGAAATTCATGCCGATGGTGGAGTCGCCCGGCGAACTGGTGTAGCACGGCACGCCCGCGCGGTATGCCGCGGCGAGCACAGAGACGTCTTTCAATTTATGTTTGCGCTCGTATTCGGCGCAGAACTTGCCGATGAGATAATGCAATTCGGCGGTGCCCATTTCCTTTTGGAATTCCGGCTGGATGAGCAGTTCGCGGAGCAATTCGTCCGTGGCCATGAGGCCGTCGGAATACGGGATGACGACGTCGTAGATGCGGACGAGGTCGTTGTCGCGCAGGTCGGTGTCGTCGAATTTAAAGCTGCCGCTGTGCACGGGATAATTCAGCGCGAAGTGCATGTCGTGATAGAGGTTCGCGCCGGTGGACACGATCCAGTCCACGAAACCCGCCTTGATGAGCGGGATGATGCTGGAGCAACCGAGGCCGGCGGGCGTGAGCGCGCCGGAGATACTCATGCCGATGGTGACATCGGGGTCGAGCATCTTATCGGTGAAAAGCTGGCAGGCTTCCTTGAGCCGCGCCGAATTGTAGGCGAGGAAACACTCATCGATGATGTAGGTGAGCTTTTCCTTGCCGTTCAAATTTTTCGGCATGATGCGTTTGCCCGCCATGTACTTCTTCTTATGCGGGCAATTCTTTTCTTTCATCCATTCCGGCATGTCGGCAATGGCTTCGCGATTCTTGATTCCGTGTCTTTCAGTTCTGGCCATAAAATAAAAAGTGTCTGGTTACGATACGCATGTTGGGGCGGATGCCAACAATTAATTTACGATTTGCGGATGACGACTTATAAGCATGGTGAAGTGGCGTCGGGGTTCTTTTAGCCACGGATGAGCACCGACAAACACAGATGCTGCTGCAACGACGGAATTAACCGCTTGCCCTCGCGGGAAAATGGCGCGTCAATGGCCGCACAGCACACCCATAACTTTTAACAATAATATCGCTACCATGGAAACTGGACTGAAAGGAAAAGTAATTATCGTGACTGGCGCGTCCGGCGGCATCGGTTGGGCGATTGCACGGAAATTCGCCGAAGAGGGCGCCAGGGTCGTTGCGCACTATCGGCGTCACCGCGCGCAAGCGGAAGCGCTGGAATTGCCTGATGAACAATCGCTGCTCGTGGGCGCGGACCTGACGAAAGAAGCAGCCGTGCGGCGATTGTTCGAAGCCGCTGTGAAACGGTTTGGCCGGGTGGATACGCTGGTAGCGAACGCAGGATCGTGGGAGACACGCGATGTGCTCTTGCAGGAAATGTCGCTCAGCCAATGGCGCAACACTTTGGATGCGGT
>DASZPR010000814.1:0-5378 GCA_035550235.1 Verrucomicrobiia bacterium
GCCAACACGCAATTGGAAACCGTGGACATCCTGCCGGTTGGCTTGCCGAACACCGCGCTCAGCCTTTACGAAACCGGCGCCGCGGATGTGATTTGGGACAAGGACCTGTTGCCAACCGAACAATTCGACGCGATCAAAAACCGCCCGGACTCGCACACGTTCACGTATCTCGGCACGTATTTTTTCCGGTTCAACCTCAATCGCAAACCGTTCAACGACGTCCGCGTCCGCAAGGCGCTGGCACTGGCAATTGATCGCGACCGCCTCACCCGCCGCGTCACCAAAGCCGGCGAACTTCCCGCTGATCATCTCACCCCCGACGGCACCGCCAATTATCATCCACCGCACGGCCTTGGATACGATCCGGAACTCGCGCGCAAACTTCTCGCCGAGGCCGGTTACCCGGGCGGCAAAAATTTTCCGCGATTCCAATACATGTTCAACGCCGCCGCCGGTGGCGCGGCAAAAATTCATGAGACCATCGCCGTGGAGTTGCAGCAAATGTGGCGCGAAAACCTCGGCATCGAAATGGACCTGCAACAAGTGGAAGTGAAAGTCCTCTACGCGAACCAATCGCGGATGGACTACGATGTGTCGCGTTCCAGTTGGATCGGCGATTACAACGACGCGAACACCTTCCTCGGCATGTTCGTCAGCAACGATGGCAACAACCGCACCGGCTGGACCAACGTGGCTTATGATCAGTTGATCCACGAAGCAAACGTCCAGGTCGACAAACGCAAGCGCGAGCAGTTGTTTCAACAGGCGGAAAAAATCCTCGTGGTTGATGACCTGCCCATCGTGCCGCTTTATTTTTATTCCGGCTTCAATTTGTTCGATCCCAAAAAGGTCGATGGGATTTACCCGAACATTTTGGACGTTCACCCGCTCAACGCCATAAGGCGTATTAGTCGAGAGACGAGGAACTGACATGTATTTCCTAAAGAGACTCGCCTTCACCATTCCGCTGCTGCTGATGGTCAGCTTGCTGGCGTTTGTCATGGTGCGCATTCCCAAGGGCGGGCCGTTTGATCGCGAACGCAAGCCGGCCTCGCCGGAAATCGAGCGCAACCTCGCGGCGAAATATCATTTGAATGAGCCCGTCTGGAAACAGTATTTCCGCTACATCGGCCTGATGTGGGAACGCGATGCCCAAGGCCAATGGCATCACGCTCCCGCGGGCTTCAACACCTCCCTGCGCTACCGCAATCATTCCGTGCTGGACGTCATCCGCATCGGATTGCCCGTGTCGCTGACCATCGGGCTACTGGCGTTTTGTCTCGCCATGGCGGTGGGGTTGCCCCTGGGATTTTTCGCCGCCGCAAAACGCGGCCAATGGCAGGACCACGTTGGAAATTTTCTCGCGCTCTTAAGCGTGTGCATTCCCGGGTTGGTGGTGGCGCCCTTGCTGGTGTTGATTTTCGGAATCAAATTGCGGCTGTTACCGGTCGCGCTATGGGAATCGCCGCTCAACGCCGTGATGCCGGTGCTCGCATTGGGATTGTTCTATTCCGGGCGCGTGGCGCGCTTGATGCGCGAAGGCATGTTGACCGTGCTGCAGGCGGAATTCATCACCGCCGCCCGCGCGAAAGGCCTTGGCAATACGCAACTGCTGTTCAAGCACGGCCTGCGGCTCGCTATTTTGCCCGTCGTTTCCTACTCCGGCCCGATGCTAGCCGATTTATTGACCGGCTCATTCATCGTCGAAAGCGTTTTTCAACTGCCCGGCCTCGGCGTGTTCCTCGTCAACAGCCTTTATAATAGCGATTACCCCATGACGGTTGGCCTCGTGCTGTTGTACGCGGTTGTGCTGCTCGGGTTGAATCTGGTCGTGGATTTTATTCACGCGTGGCTCGATCCCCGGATAAAATATGAGTGAGGTGGTCGAAAACAAATTGACGCCGAACCCTGTGGATTCTTCCCCAGTAACGGCGCACGTCACTCCCGGCCAACGAAGCTGGCGCCGTTTCAAACGCAACCGCGCCGCAGTCGCCAGCGTTATCTTTCTGCTCGCGCTCGCCGCGTTCATCCTGATTTATCCCCTGCTCTCCCATTACAAACCGGACGCGCTTTCGGATGCCCAGTTTCAACCGCCGGGCCACGAACACTTGCTCGGCACCGACGCCCATGGTCGCGATCTGCTGGTTCGCCTTTGCTACGGCGCGCAAATTTCCTTCGTGGTCGGAATCGTCGGCGCCGCCGTGAGCCTCGTGATTGGCGTGCTATGGGGCGCGATTGCCGGATACGCGGGCGGCCGGATCGATGGCACCATGATGCGCTTCGTAGACGTTTTGTATTCCATGCCCACAATCATTTTTGCAATGGTGCTGATGAGCGCGGTGGAACCGTCGTTGAAAGATTGGTTTGAGCGATTGGGATTTCATAATGCGGGCACCACGGCGCGATTGACCCTGCTATTCGTTGGGCTCGGCGCAGTCTCTTGGCTCACGATGGCGCGCATCGTACGCGGGCAAGTGCTGTCGTTGCGCACGCGTCCGTTCGTGGACGCCAGCCGCGCGCTCGGCGCCACGCCTTCGCACATCCTGCGGTATCACATCATCCCGAACGTGCTCGGCGTGATCATCGTTTACCTGGCGCTGACAGTACCCGGAATCATTCTCTACGAGAGCTTCCTGAGCTTCCTCGGACTCGGAATTCAGCCGCCGATGGCGAGCTGGGGCTCGCTGATTGCGGAAGGCGCGGGCCAGATCAATCCCATTCGCATCTATTGGTGGCTGCTGGTTTTTCCAGCCGGCCTCATGGTAATGACGTTGTTGGCCCTGAATTTTCTCGGGGACGGTTTGCGCGACGCGTGGGACGTGAAGGCGAATTAGTTTCGCGACATTCTTGGGATCATTGATGCTGCAAACGATAAAATCGCGCCCGAACCGCCGGCGAATTGGTGACGATTAGTTGCGATGAATTTAAAGTAGGCTGACCAACCAAAGTCCACGGCGCAGGCGGCGCAAGATTCGTGGCGGTATAAAGCGAATAATCGGGAAAACTCGCCGGCCAGGAAAGAACCGCGTTTCCCCCGACAGATTGAATGTTAAGCACGGGTGGACCGCTTGCCGCGGTCAAATTCACAAATTGAAGGGCAATCGAGCCGTTGCCCTGATTGAAACGGGTGACTACCACGCGATCCATCGGCAGCTTTGGCGCAAAGACTGAAAGCGGCTCGGAGAGGTTTGCCGTTGTGCCGGCTGTCAAGGTGCCTCCATTCGAGTCCCAAACGGGCCAGGAACTGTCCGGCAACTGAGACGTTTCGCCAGAATAAGCGACATAATCCCATTGCGAAGGCAGGAGCAGCGAGCCCTGAAAAGAAGCCACGATGCTATACTCTTCGCCGGTGTCCACATCGGCAATCACCAGGCGGTCGTTGGCCGTCAATGGAATCGCAAAATCAAATTCCAGGACCACGGTGCCGCCCAAAGCTGTTTCAATGCACTTGAGACGACTGGGATTTCCATCACCCGTGCCGTTTCCCGTGAGACCAACAAAGTTGGTCAAAAAAGCCGGATTATTGATGTTCGCACCTCCAACGGTAAAAACTTCCTGAAAGATGGAATTGACGCTTCCCGAAAGCAATTTGACCGTGACGTCATTGGTGCCTTTAAAACTGGTTATGAAGTTGGAGCCATTGTTGAGCACCGCACGACCGTCCTGACCCTGGTCATTGATCCATTGCACCACGGGCTCGGTTTGCGCGCGCGACTCAGTTTGTGGGGCGAAGAAAAACAGCGCGAATGCAGCGGCCGGTACCAGCCGAAAAACCCATCGGGTGAATGAGCAATCAATAAAAAAAAGAAGCATAATGTCGATTGTAATTCGGATAGGCAAAAGTATGTTCTACTGGCGAATTGCTGTCCATTGGATTGAATCATGCCGCGGTTGAGGGTTGCGCCAGCTTCCAGGAATCTGCGAGGGGTCAAAAAAGGTTGAAAAATTCTCAATATTTAGCCGGACGTTTTCCAAATCTATCGTAGATTCTTCGTTGACCGCAGGCCAGCCGCGGGTAATATGCGCGGTCTTGACTTGAACCAAACTGAATCGAAATCGAACTATGGCAGTAAAAGTTGCAATTAACGGGTTCGGACGCATTGGTCGCCTGGTGTTTCGCGCCATCGCCGAACAAGGACTCCTTGGCAAAGACGTGGAAGTGGTCGCCGTTGGCGATATCGTCCCGGCTGACAACCTCGCTTATCTCCTGAAATACGATTCCACGCAGGGTCGTTTTAAAGGCGAAGTCAGCTCCAAGAAATCCGCAGCCGACAAAGCCGAAGACGACGTCCTCGTCGTGAACGGCAAAGACATCCTCGTCGTCAGCGCCCGGACGCCCGCGGAATTGCCGTGGAAGCAACTCGGCGTGCAGGTCGTGATTGAGTCCACTGGCCTCTTCACCGACGCCGACAAAGCCAACCCGAAATCCGCTTACGGCCATATCACTGCCGGCGCGAAGAAAGTCATCATTTCCGCTCCCGCCAAGAACGAAGACATCACCGTCGTGATGGGCGTGAACAACGAGAAATATGACCCGGCCAAGCACAATGTTATTTCGAACGCCTCCTGCACCACGAACTGCCTCGCGCCCGTCGTGCACGTGCTCCTGAAGGAAGGTTTCGGCGTCGAAGAAGGTCTGATGACCACGGTGCACAGCTACACCGCGACCCAGAAGACTGTCGACGGCCCGAGCAAGAAGGATTGGAAAGGTGGCCGCAGTGCAGCCATCAACCTGATCCCTTCGACCACCGGCGCGGCGAAAGCCGTGGGCTTGGTTTGCCCCGAAGTGAAAGGCAAATTGACCGGCATGTCCTTCCGCGTTCCGACGCCGACCGTCTCCGTGGTCGACCTCACGGTTCGCACGGTGAAAGACACGAGCTACAAGGAAATCAGCGCCGCGATGAAGAAAGCCAGCGAGACCTATCTCAAAGGCATTCTCGACTACACGACCGATGAAGTCGTGAGCAGCGATTTCATTCATTGCCAATCCTCGTCGATCTTCGACGCCGGCTCGGGCATTGAATTGAACAAGCGCTTCTTCAAACTCGTGAGCTGGTACGACAACGAATGGGGCTATAGCTGCCGCGTCGGCGATTTGCTGAAATACATGATCAGCAAAGGACTGTAAGTTCCGATAAATTCTCTCAACGGCGATCCGGCAACGGGTCGCCTTTTTTATTTTCGTTTGCGCCGATTTCCCGCGAACGCCACAGGTAATAAATCGCCGGATAAATAATCAGCACGCAAAGGGTGGACGTAATGATTCCGCCTACCATCGGCGCGGCGATGCGTTTCATCACGTCCGCGCCGGTGCCATGACTCCACAAAATCGGCATCAAACCCGCAATGATAACGCACGCGGTCATAATTTTTGGACG
>DASZPR010000815.1:0-6659 GCA_035550235.1 Verrucomicrobiia bacterium
CTTCTCGAGCCGGGCTTGCTGCATCCTTTTGATGATGCCTTAAACCTTTTTGACAATCTTCTTGCGCATCAGTGCGATTCCACCCAATCCCATGCCGAGCAAAACCGCCGTCTCGCCGGCATCGGGCACGCTGGGAATGACATAGTCCTGGCCGCGACCGGTCACCGCGATCAAGCTGGCGGCAGGCGCCTGCGGATGATCGATGACCCAGGCGAGCATGCCGCTCGCGCCGTAATCGTTGCCGGAGTCGAGCGTGAAATCGTCGCCGCCGACAATTTCCCAAATCGCAATCTGCAATCCCGCGGCTTCTTCGTTGCTCATGTTGTGGTCGTAATACTGCGACCACAACTGTTCGATTTCCAATGCCTTGACGCTGCCCATTCCGTTCACGGGATCCTTGGGACCAGCGGCGAGCGGCTCTGAGTTGTAAGCCTGCGGGCCGGTGATGCTCCAATGAAAGGGATCAATGCAAAAGCCCTGCGTGGCTGCGCCGTTCACCAACAAATTGAGTGTTCCGGCATAAACCCAGTGAGTTCCCAAAGTGGAACTAGTCATTTCAACGGTCTCGTAAGAGCCCAGACCTATCTCCTGAACCGTTACCGGAGTCGCGCCGGCCGTGCAGGTAATTCCTGCCAGGGCCAATGCCGCCACCAGGGTTTTTCCCGGGTTCAACATCCGTAACATAGTGGAATACAACTTTTTACTCATGCTTTCGATTGAGCCGGTTCAATGCCATTTTGGCTTTTAGGTGCTTTGGCAGACCCGCAAATGGCTTCCACCGAGGGGTTTAAATTCTCCTTTCGAGTGCCGGACGTTGCGGGCAATACCGAAAGCCGCCGTCGCTTTGTGTAAGATATTCCGTCAGGTTAAAAACTATTCCGACAATTCACGCCATTTTCGAGCCGGCAAGAGGCCAGCGCGACGGCCTATTGTTGCGAAACAAGCCTCCCGGTACGCACCCGGGTATTGTTGGGCCGGCATAATCGGCCGTTGATACTTTTTTGACATCCGCCTGCGCCTAATTGATTACCCGCCCAGCGCTCAACCATGCGATGGTGGGGGCATGACAGATTTAATTTACATCGGTGTGGTGATTGTCTTTTTCATCGCGAGCGAGCTTTACGCGCACGCATGCGAAAAGTTGTAAGGAGATTTATGGAACACGTGATTATCGGCCTCATCTCTCTGGCTTTGTTCGTCTACCTGTTGGTGGCGATGCTGCAGCCGGAAAAATTTTAACGATTTGTTATGCAATACTCCGGATGGATTCAACTCGCGCTGTACGTCGGTCTGCTCGCGCTGATCACGAAGCCGATGGGCTTGTATTTAATGCAAGTGCTCGATGCGAATGGCAAAACCTGGCTCGACCCCGTACTCAAGCCGTTCGAACGGCTCACGTGCCGCCTGCTCGGCGTGCGCGCCGATGAGGAACACGACTGGCGCCAATACACGCGGGCGATGTTGTGGTTCAGTTTGGTCAGTTGCATATTCACATACGCGATCCTGCGATTGCAGGACAGACTGCCCTTTCAATCCCTGCTCAACCCGCAAGGTCTGCCCGCATTGACGCCGCACCTGGCGTTCAATACCGCGGTCAGTTTCACGACCAACACCAATTGGCAGAGCTATGGGGGCGAATCGACCATGTCTTATTTCTCCCAAATGGTCGCGTTGACGATTCACAATTTCGCGTCGGCGGCAGTGGGCATCGCGCTGGCGGCGGCCTTGGTGCGCGGTATCGCGCGGCATTCCACGCGGTTGCTGGGCAATTTCTGGGTGGATCTTGTGCGCGTCACTTATTATTTGCTGCTGCCCCTCTGCCTGGTGTTCGCACTTTTTCTTGTGTCACAGGGCATGATTCAAAATTTCAAGCCTTACACGAAAGCAAAGCTCGTCGAGCCGATGAAAATTTCCGTAGCGAAAACGGATAAGGATGGGAAGCCGGTGGTCGACAAGGACGGCAAACCGGTGATGGAAGATCAAACGGTTGAGGAACAGGCCATCGTGCAGGGCCCGATGGCGTCGCAGGTCGCGATCAAAATGCTGGGCACCAACGGCGGTGGTTATGCCAACGCCAATGCCGCGCATCCGTTCGAGAACCCCACGCCGCTCTCGAACTTTGTCCAGATGCTTTCCATTTTCGCCATCGGCAGCGGGTTGACGTATTACCTGGGCCGGATGGTGAAAAATCAGAAGCACGGCTGGGCGGTGTGGTCGGCAATGACGATTTTGTTCCTGGCAGGCGTGTTGTTTTGTTGGTGGGCAGAGGTGAAGGGAAATCCGATCCATCAACAGCTCGGGGTGGTCGTGGCTGATGGCAACATGGAAGGAAAAGAGGTCCGCTTCGGCCTGTTCAATTCCGCGTTGTTCGCCACGATCACAACCGATGCCTCGTGCGGCGCGGTCAATTCGATGCACGATTCCTTCACCGCGCTCGGCGGCTTTGTGCCGTTATTCAACATCCAGCTCGGCGAAATTATTTTCGGCGGCGTCGGCGCCGGGCTCTACGGCATGATCGTGTTCGTCGTGCTCGCGGTGTTCATCGCGGGCTTGATGGTGGGACGAACGCCGGAATATCTCGGCAAAAAAATCGGCGCCTACGACGTGAAGATGTCGATGCTCGCGCTACTCGTGTTGTGCCTGTCTATTCTTGGCTTTGCCGCATGGGCCGCGATCAGTCCCTGGGGCGTGTCCAGCCTGAATAATTCCGGCCCGCACGGTCTCAGTGAAATGCTTTACGCTTTCAGCTCTGGCACGGGCAATAACGGCAGCGCGTTTGCGGGCTTGAATACGAATACCCCGTGGCTTAACACCACCATGGGGCTCGCCATGCTCATCGGTCGGTTCCTGATGATCATTCCCATCATGGCACTCGCCGGATCGTTCGCGCAGAAAAAACTGGTGCCCGCCAGCTCCGGAACGTTCCCGGTTTCCGGCGGCACGTTTGTCATTCTTTTGCTCGGGACAATTCTACTCGTCGGCGCGCTGAACTTTCTGCCGGCGCTCGCGCTCGGGCCCATCGTGGAACATTTCCTAATGCTCAAAGGCACTTTGTTTTAAGCAACCATCCATTTTATGACTCACAAAGCTCCATCATTGTTTGATTGGAAAATCGCCGGACCGGCCATCGGCGAGTCGTTCAAGAAACTCGATCCGCGGCTGATGATCAAAAACCCGGTCATGTTCGTGACCATGGTTGGCGCGGCGTTGACCACGGCCGGTATTTTCACCGCGCCTCACGGCTTGCGCGCGTTCGTGGCGCAGCTCGCGCTGTGGCTGTGGTTCACCGTGTTGTTCGCGAACTTCGCCGAAGCCATGGCCGAGGGCCGCGGCAAAGCGCAAGCGCAGGCCTTGCGCAAAACGCGCGTACAGACCACCACGCGACGGGTGAAAAATGGCGGCGTTGAAGAAGTCAACGCGACCGAACTTCGCAAAGGAGACCTCGTGATGGTGCGCGCGGGTGAATTGATCCCGGCCGACGGCGATGTCATCGAAGGCGCGGCCACGGTGGATGAATCGGCCATTACCGGTGAATCCGCACCGGTCATTCGGGAAAGCGGCGGCGATCGCAGCGCTGTCACTGGCGGCACGCGCGTGCTTTCGGACGAGATTAAGATTCGCGTCTCCATCAACCCGGGCGAAGGTTTTCTCGACCGCATGATTTCGCTGGTGGAAGGCGCGAAACGGCAGAAGACCCCTAATGAAATTGCGCTCACGATTTTGCTCGCCGCGTTGACGATCATCTTCCTGCTCGTTTGCGTCACGCTGAAACCGTTTGGCATTTATTCCGCGACGGATTTTTCCATTCCCGTGTTGATTGCCCTGCTGGTCTGTCTAATTCCCACAACGATCGGCGGCCTTTTGAGCGCCATCGGCATCGCGGGCATGGATCGTTTGTTGCAGCACAATGTGCTCGCGATGAGCGGCCGGGCGGTGGAAGCGTCGGGTGATGTCGATGTGCTGTTGCTCGACAAGACGGGGACGATCACGCTGGGTAATCGTCAGGCCGCGGATTTTATTCCGGCACCGGGCATCGCGGTGGACCGGCTCGCGGATGCCGCGCAGCTTTCGTCACTGGCGGACGAAACACCCGAGGGCCGAAGCATTGTGGTCCTGGCAAAGGAACGGTTCAACATTCGCGGCCGCGAAGTTGTTTCGCCCCCGGCGCATTTCATTCCGTTCACCGCGCAAACGCGCATGAGCGGCGTGGATATTCCGTCGCTCAACGGTCATCCCGCGCAGAGCATTCGCAAGGGCGCGGCGGAAGCGATTCGCATTCACGTGGAGAAGGCGGGCGGACAATTCGCCACAGCCGTGGCGCAGTCGGTTGAAAACATTTCCCGCTCGGGCGGCACACCGCTGGTCGTCGCCGAAGGACGCGACGTGCTTGGCGTCGTGCATCTGAAGGACATCGTCAAGGGCGGCATCAAGGAACGTTTTGCGCAACTTCGCAAAATGGGAATCAAGACCGTGATGATCACCGGCGACAACAAATTGACCGCCTCCGCGATCGCGGTGGAGGCCGGCGTGGATGATTTTCTCGCCGAAGCAAAACCGGAAGACAAGCTCGCGCTGATTCGCCGGGAACAAAACGGCGGGCGCATGGTCGCGATGATCGGCGACGGCACCAATGACGCGCCCGCGCTCGCCCAGGCGGACGTTGGCGTGGCCATGAATACCGGCACGCAAGCCGCCAAGGAAGCGGGCAACATGGTCGATCTCGACTCGAACCCGACGAAGCTCATCGAGATCATTGAGATCGGCAAACAATTGCTCATTACGCGCGGCTCGCTGACGACGTTCAGCATCGCGAATGACGTGGCGAAATATTTCGCAATCATTCCCGCGATGCTAATGGGCACGTTTCCCGCCATTGCGCCGCTGAACATCATGCGGCTGCACAGTCCCACGAGCGCCATCCTGAGCGCGGTCATTTTCAACGCGCTCATCATCATCGCGCTGATTCCGCTCGCGTTACGCGGCGTGAAATTCAAACCCGTGGGCGCACTCGCCATTTTGCAGCGCAACCTGATTATCTATGGCGGCGGCGGCGTGTTGCTGCCGTTCGTCGGCATCAAGGTCATCGACCTGATCATCACCGCTCTTCACCTCGTTTAATTTATGAAAACTTTAATTGCAGAATTTCGTGCGGCCATCGTGGCCACGGTGGTTTTAGCGGTCGTTTGCTGCGGCCTTTATCCGCTGGTTGTCTTCGGCGTTTCGCAGGTTTTGTTCCGCGGCAAAGCGAATGGCAGCCTCATCGTGGACGCCTCAGGGACGATTCGCGGGTCGGGATTGATCGGCCAGCAATTCACTGCCGACAAATATTTTCATTCCCGCCCATCGGCGGCGGGCAATGGCTATGACGCCACCAGTTCCGGCGGCAGCAATCTCGGGCCGACGTCGAAAAAACTCGCCGATAGCATCGCGCAAAATATCGCGGATTATCGTTCGCAAAACGGCATGGGTACCAACGACGCCGTTCCCGCCGACGCGGTCACCGCGTCGGGCAGCGGACTGGACCCGCACATCAGCGTGCGCAACGCGGAACTTCAGGCCCCGCGTGTGGCGAAAGCGCGGGGATTGGCCGTCGAGAAAGTTCTCGAACTTGCGCGCCAGAACACGGACCAGCCCGATCTTCACATTTTTGGTGAGCCCGGAGTCAATGTTCTGAAAGTGAACCTGGCTTTGGATAATTTGGGGACCGCGGCCACCAAATAACAAAGATGGAGGAAATATGAATCTGTATCATTCAACCATGAAAGGCCTGCGCGAATGTCGCGAGGCCCGTCGCCATCGCCTGCAACATCCGCACGCCGAAGATTCGGCAGAACCGAAGCGCAAGCAGCGCAAAGCGGCGTTCCTTGCGCGCCTGCTGCACTGGCGACATTGAAATATGTCCTCGATCGTTGTCATTTTTCTTCCCGGTGACAAAACGCGAGACGATCTTGCGGCAGCGGTGCGGCAGTTTGAGAACGAGGTGGAAAGCATGGATGTTCCCGCCGCCGGTTCCCGCGAACCCGTCGCGGACGCCGAACAATTACCCCTCTGGCAATGGTTTACTTTTTGAGCGATACCTCAAATAATGACCTGCAGAACCTTGGATTGGTAACCGGGCCGGATTATTAGCAATGCATGACTGAACCGCTGCGCCCAAATCCCGATACGCTGCTGGCCGCGCTGCAAAGCGACGCCGCGCAGAAGGAGCGCGGGCGCCTGAAAGTTTTTCTCGGCATGAGTCCCGGCGTGGGCAAGACCTACGCCATGCTCGAAGCCGCGCAACGCGAGTTGAAAGCCGGGCGCGATCTGGTCGTCGGTTATGTCGAAACGCACGGCCGCACGGATACGCAGGCATTACTCGCCGGGTTGAGCGTAATGCCGCGCAAGGAAACCGAGTACCGCGGCATGAAGGTGGAGGAGATGGACATCGACGCCATTCTCGCCCGTCATCCGAAACTAGTCCTGGTCGACGAACTCGCGCATACCAACGCTCCCGGATCGCGCCATCCCAAACGATGGCAGGACGTGCAGGAATTGCTCGATGCGGGCATTGATGTGTTCACCACGTGCAACGTCCAGCACGTCGAAAGCCGGGCGGACACGGTGCGGCAAATCACTGGCGCGGAAATTCGCGAGACCGTTCCTGACAGTGTGCTCGA
>DASZPR010000816.1:0-3471 GCA_035550235.1 Verrucomicrobiia bacterium
AACACCCAAAGCCGAGTGCAACTGACGCTCCGGTTCGCAAGGACCCGCTGGCGCCAAGGCTATGACGGGACAGGCTGCTCGCCCCACGGGGAAAATCAAAGCGTGGCGCACACACGTTTGAAGTTTGAGTTTTGGAGCTTCTCTGGAGCTTGGACCTTGGGATTTGAAGCTTCAAAATGCCCGCAGCACTTTGCCAGCTATGCTCTCGGGCTGCACATTTGGTGGACGATTTTTTTGAAGACGTCGAGATCGTAGGGTTTTTGAATGAAGGCGTTGAATCCGCGTTCGTGATAGCGGCCCGTGATTTCATCGCTTTCGTATCCGCTGGTCAAAACGACTTTGACGTCGGGCCGAATCTGGCGAATTTCGACGAGGGCCTCGCTACCGCTCATGTTCGGCATGCTGAGATCCATGAGCACAAAGGTAATTTCATCCTGGTGTTTCCGAAACAAATCGACGGCGTGCCGGCCGTCACTGGCGCTGAGGACGCGCAGTCCCATGCGTTTCAAGAGCAGTTCCATGACGGAGCGCACTTGAGCTTCATCGTCGGCCACGAGGACGGTGCCGGAGAGCGATTGCCCCGGCTGATGGGAAGCCGAGATGGAGAGCGGTTCTTTGGCCGGTTCGCGCTCGGCGACTTTCGGAAGGGCGGGCAGGACAACGGAGATGACGGTGCCTTTTTTGGGTTTGCTGGAAACCATGATGGCGGCGCCGTGGCCCTGAACAATTCCGAGCACGACGGACATACCAAGTCCGCGGCCGACGAATTTGGTGGTGAAAAACGGGTCGAAGAGCTTGGCGCGCACGGTTTCATCCATGCCGCAACCGGTGTCGCTCACTTCGAGGATCACGTAACGCCCGCGCCGGGGTTTGTTGCTGGTTCGCGTTTCGGCGAGATACGAGTCATCGCATTCGCGAACGCTGGTGGAGACGGTGACGACGCCGGGCTTATCCGCGATGGCTTCGGAGGCGTTGGTGACGAGGTTCATCAGGACCTGCTGAAGTTGCGCGGCGTCAGCGTCAATGAGCGGCAGGTCGGAGGCGAGATTGAATTCGAGCCGGACGGATTTGGAGATGGAAACTTTCAGCAAGTCACTCAGGTTGCGGACGAGGTTGCTGAGATCGATCTGGGAGGTGATGAATCGGCCGCGTCCGGAATAGGCGAGCATTTGCCGCGTGAGTTCGGCGGCGCGTTTGCCGGCCAGCAAGGCGTTGGTAAGGGAGTTTTGCACCGGGGATGTCACGGGCACTTCTGAAATGGCGAGCTCGACGTTCGCCATGATGACGGCGAGGAGATTATTGAAATCATGGGCGATGCCACCGGCGAGGGCGCCGAGGCTATCCATTTTTTGGGCGTGCAAAAGCTGGCGCTCCATTTCGAGCTTGGCCTGCTCGGCGCGTTTGCGATCGGTAATGTCGTTGGAGACGGCGAGGATACTCATGGAGCCGTCGGGCAGAGTGACGGCGGCTTCGCGCAATTCGTAGAAGCGGAGGCTGCCGTCCTTTTGCACGTTGGTGACTTCGTGGTGAAGGATTTCGCCGGCGATCATCCGGGAAATATTCTGCTCAATGATTTCGGGTTTGGTGTGGCTGATTTGCGAGACGTGCAAACCGACCAGTTCTTCGCGGCCATAACACATGGCGCGGCAGAAATAGGGATTGGCGTCGCGGATGTAGCCTTTGGCATCGAGCAGGACGACGCTGCCGGGCATAAGTTCGAAGAGGGCGCGATATTGCGCGGACTGGCTTTCCAGGGCATCCAAAAGCCATTGCTGGCTTTGAAGTTCGGATTTCAACGCCGCCAATTGCCGACGAAGTTCATCTCCCTGGGCCGGGTTGTTTTTGGGCGGGTCACCGCTGCTCATCTGATTTATGCTGATTATCAGCAAAGCTTGCTATGATTTCGGCTTTTTTGTCCACTGATTATGAGTAAAACTTGTCCACAGTATCTATGACGAACAGAAGTTCTACAGTGTTGCGGTTTTTTTCGCGCCCGATGAGGTTTGTTTTAAGCGTTGTGAATCCGGCAGGCGTTTGATGAAAATGTCCGGACATGATTTGCACGTCGGTTAAGCGCTTCGGGGAGAGAAAGTTCGTAACCGCGCAGGTGGGCGCGCCGTCCAAAATGGCGATGCGTCCGATGAGCCCCTATTCTCCGGAGCAATCATTGCAGCGGCGGCTTTGTTTCTTTGCGCCGCTCTTGCTTCTGATTGCCGCGATCATTTTGAATCCCACCCGTGCTTTCGCCGTGCTTGAGGCTGACGTTGCGAGCCCGGACGGTTCCATCCAGTTTCAGGTCACGTTCACAAACGGTGTTGGCTACGAAGTGGGCCTGAAAAACAAGGCGGTGATTGAACCGTCGCGAATGAGTTTTTCAATCAATGGCACGGAACTGACGACGGCCCCGGCGGCGGGCGAGGTCAAAACGTATCGCCTTAACGAGACGTATCCGTGGCGTGGGGCGCACTCGACGGCGGTGAATAATTGCAACGGGGCGGTGATCCCGTTGAAGGCGGGCGCGGTGAGTTTCAATTTGGAGGTGCGCGTTTTCAATGACGGGGTGGCGTATCGGTTCATTGCGCCGGGAGAGGCGGGGCAATGCCGGGTGCCGGATGAGGCGTCGACTTTTACCGTCCCGGAGGGGAGCCGCGTGTGGTATCACAACCTCGACGGGCATTACGAGGGGCAGCACACGAACAACCTGATAGCGGCGATCACGAACGGGCAATGGGTGGCGCCGCCGATGACGTTTGAATTGCCCAACCACGCCGGTTACGCGTCGATCACGGAGGCGGACCTGGTGAATTACAGCGGGATGGCGTTGCAGGCAAGCGGGGCGCGGGCGTTCACGGTGATGTTGGGACACAAGCAGCCGCCATCGCATCCGTTTGTCATGCGTTACAGCAAGGAGGACGTAGCGCGGTTGTCGCAGCCGGCTTCGGTGTCCGGCACGGTGACGACGCCGTGGCGTGTGGTGATGATTGGCACGAATTTGAACACGCTGGTGAACTGCGATATTCTGCCGGATCTTTGTCCGCCGCCGAATTCGAGATTGTTTCCGCAGGGGTTGAATACGGATTGGATCAAGCCGGGACGCGCGGTTTGGAAATACCTGGATGGCGGGGACAGTTCGCTGGATGGGACGAAGGATTTTTGCCGGATGGCGGGGGAGTTGGGTTTTCAATACAACGTGATCGAGGGGTACTGGAGCCGGTGGAGCGATGCGGAAATCACGAACCTTGTGGCCTACGCGAAACAGCAAGGCGTGAGTCTGCTGGTGTGGAAGCATTCGCGGATGTTGCGGACGCCGGAGGCGCGCGAGCAATTTTTCAAGAAGTTGCACGATCTTGGACTCGCGGGCGCGAAGATTGATTTCTTCGATAACGAACACAAGGAAATCGTGGATTTGTATCAGGCGTTGGTGGAGAACGCGGCGAAGTATCATTTGGTGGTGGATTTTCACGGCAGTGA
>DASZPR010000817.1:0-9051 GCA_035550235.1 Verrucomicrobiia bacterium
TCTGGTAGGGCGCGTCACTCCGTGCGCGCCGTCTTGTTGCAACCGAGCGGCGCGCACGGAGTGACGCGCCCTACCCGCGCAATTGTTCGTCAACGACATAGTTCCACAAACTTCGAGCCCTTGTTTACCCCCCCTCAAAAGCTTTTCCAAGAGAAATGACGGCTCCGAGGCATTCGAAAAAACACTTTGAGCTATCTCAAAAACACCTTCAGTTCCGGCGCAACCCTCGGCAACTCCTTCATCACCAAGCCCGCCATGGCCCGGGCGCCTTTCTCATTGAAGTGGGTGGCGTCGCCTTTCTTATTTGCCAACTCTGAACTTTTCTGCGGTCCAAGTTGTTCAACCAGTTTTTTGCTCGCGGCATGCAGATCAATCAGCGGCGTCTTTTTCTCCGCCGCCACTTCCTTCATCGCGTCGGCGTAGCGCTGCAATTCATCGATCAGTTTGCCATCGGCAGCAAAAGTTCTCCGCACCATTGGAGTCACCAGAATGGGCTTTGCGCCAATCGCCCGCGCGTCATCAATGTAACGACGGAGATATTCTTTGTAATCCGTGGCCGCGTCGGTGGCTTCCGGCTTGTCGGGAGCATGCGAATCATTATGGCCGAATTGGATCAACACATACTGAGGTTTTTCGCTGAGCGCTTTTTCCCAGCGACCTTCCTTGATGAAAGTCTTGGTGCTGCGCCCGGCGGCGGCGAGGTTGATGACCTTGACGGAATTTTCCTTGAAACATTCCTCCACGAACATTCCCCAGCCCCGGTCCGGACGCGTCAGGGCATAGTTGCAAACCGTTGAATCGCCCACGATCACGATCCGCAGCGGCATGCCATTCGCAACCTCGCTATTTGTTTCAGCCGCAGACGAAACCTGCGCCAGCGCGAGCAGGAAGAAAACGAAAAGAAAGGCTGCGAACCGAACGCGAGATTCTCTAAATCCAGTCGAAATCATTTTTACTTCTGGCTGGCAGGTTTTTCCGAGGCGCCAAAATGAGTTTTGAGCCGTTCATATTCCGCCGACGAAACCGGCAACACGGAACCGTGACGGAAGCGAAACGGAAATTCGAAATCAGTTCCGGCGACAAATTTTCCACTGGCCAAATCATCGGTGAGAAATGGTTTATAGCCCGCGTGCTGGGCGTAATTATCCAGCAACAAACACCACTTGGCGGGCTTGCCGTCCTGGGCTGGATTGAGCAGGTAACAAGCCGGGCCCTCGTAACCCCGCACTTGCGCAAGCGAGAAACCGGGCACATCCGCCCATTGGCCGGTCACGCTTTCGCTCTGTTCCATCGTGATGGCCTTAAACTTCTCATCTTTCGTGAAACGGAAGTATTTTCCGTTCTCCGCATGCACAATGTCCGTGTCAATGATCGTGGTCGGTTTCTCGATATAGATGAACGGCTCGCCGAAGGTTTTGAAATCCTTCGTCCACGTGCCCCAGATGCGCTGCTTTTTGAAATCATCCCGTTTGGTCGTCGAAGCCCAGTAAACCAAATACTGTTTGGTCGCCGTGTCGTAGATCGCTTCGGGCGCCCAGGTGCAGCCGGCATCCGCCGGCGCCACGCTCACGAGCCGGGGCTCAGACCAGTTCACCAGGTTGGTCGATTCCCAGATAACGATGGAATGACTGCCCGCCTGAACAGCCCGAGTCCAATTGTGATTCAAGTAAATCGAAAGGTCGGTGGCCAACAGGTAAAACCTGCCGTTTTCAGCACGAAGAAGATAGGGATCTCGCACGCCCTTTTCGCCAATATCACTCACGAGCACCGGCTTCTGCCCGTTTAACGCCTGCCATTTGATGCCATCCTGACTGAGCCCGAAATAAATCTGCTCACCCAACTGGCTGCCCTCGCTGTTGAACGTCACAAAAAGAAACCCGCCATCCTTTGCCAATCCAGAAACCACCCACGATGTCAGCAGCAGCAAAGTTAGAAATTTTTTCATATCAATTGTATAAAGCCATGGGAGCAGACGGATTCCAGAAGATTTGGTGACAACCGAAAAAGCCGTAAAAGTATTGGTGCGCATAAGAGGACTTGAACCTCTACGCCTTGCGGCACTACCACCTCAAAGTAGCGTGTCTGCCAATTCCACCATATGCGCGCGGAATTCCCGGTCGCCGAAGCCGGCGGCCTGAAAGCAAAGTTATTCTCAGCGGTTCCCCAGTAACAGTCAAGAATTTCTCTAACGACAATTTCCAACCGTTCTCTCTCAGATGATCAAATCCGACTTCGGTTTCTCCGATTGCCCTCGGCTTTGGTATTTTTGCGCAACCCGCTGCAGCAATGCCCGCTCTTCCGCCGTCAAGCTGTCCATTCCCTCGCGCGAAATTTTGTCGAGCACGGCGTCCACATCCAGCGCTTCGCGCCGGTGCGGTGCTGGCGACTGTGCTTTCTTTTTCCGGCGCCCCCAACCTGGCGCGAACGACCACGTCGGCAGCATCATTGGATTTTTTATGAAATAAAAAAACAGCGCCACCGATATCGCGGAAAGGATGAGGAACCACCTGAGGTTTTCCCGCACCGCCCAGGATTGCAGCGCGCCGGTGGTCCATAACCCAATGATGGCACCGCCGATGTGCGCGTCGTGCCCGATGTTGTCCGTCTGCCGCCGAAGCGCGACAAACGAGCCGATGAGAAACAGAATACCGTAAGCCCACGAGGGAATCGGTATGATGAAGTGCGAATAAATCGTGCTCGTCGGAAACATGGCAATGTAACCGAAGATCACCCCGCACACACCGCCCGAAGCGCCATAGGCGCGGTATTCATGATGGCGATGCAGCCATAACGACAGCAGGTCGCCTCCCACAATCGACGCAAAATAAATCAACAAAAACTCCCACGGCCCGACATACATTTCCATTATCCTGCCGAACAGATACAGCGAAATCATGTTCGTCAGGAGATGCCCCACGTCGGCGTGCAGGAAGGCCGAAGTCACCAGCCGGTAATATTGTTTGCCCGCCAGCACTTCAAGCGGTGAGAAAATGAATTTCTCCGTGAAGCCCGGGTCGCGGAATCCGATGAAGGAACACCCTACCGTCAGCACAATGATTGCAAAGGTGTAGATGGCGGACGGCTCGTTCATCGGATGTCTAATTCAACAGATTTATTTTTTAAAATATAACTCTTCGATGTTCCATGTCACGTGATACGAGGTGGCGATGGCCGGGCGCGCGTTGCCGATATTATTCCGTATCGCCGCCGCGCTGGACGGCGCCGCGATGCAAATCATCGGCATTTCATCTGCCCAAATCGCCTGCACTTCATCAAAATATTTTTTGCGCTGCGCGAAATCCAGCGTGTGCATTTGGGAGTCCATCAACGCATCGATCCGTTTCTCCCAATCCGTAGCCGGCGCGCGCTGCGAAGGGAACCATTGGTGCAGCGGCGCGTCGGATTTCAAGACATTCATCTGCGTCGCCGGCTCGAGTCCGCCGCCGCCAAAACCCATCGAAGCGCACTCGTAATCCGAGTTGTTGAGGTGATCAGTGAGCGTCCCGAACTTCATGGGCACGTATGTGACCCGGATGCCGAACTGGTTCAAATCCTGTTGAACCCGTGCGGCGATGGCGTTGCGGATTGGGTTCTCATAGCTGGACATGAGCGTGAACGCCACCAGGTGACCGCCCGCGTCCTGCAACCCCCCGTCCGACGGGCGGTTCGTCAATCCCATCCCGGCGAGCAATGCGCGGGCCTGGTTCGGATTATAGGAGTATTGCGGGATGGAAGGGTTGTTCCATTTCTTGTTGTCGGTGGAAAGAAAACCATAAACAGCCTGCGCGCGGCCATCATAGACATCGTGAATGATGCGCTCGCGATTGAGCGCGCACGAAATCGCCTCGCGAAATCGCTTGTCGCCAAACCACTTCAGCTTCACGGGGTCTACAAACGGTTTGCCACTGCGGTCCACGCCGGGATTCAGGTTGAACCACAAAAAATCACGCTGCACGCCCACGCCGAGATCGACCACTTTAAAATTCCCGCCCGCGGCTGCGCTTTGAAAACGGTCGATTTCTGTCAGCGGAATATTCTCGCACACGGCGCTGGACGCCTGAAAAAATGCCACGTCATTCCCGGTTCCAGGAGGAAGAATCCGGATTTCCACCTCGTCGAAATACGGCAGCCTCTGGCCTTTCTTATCGACGGCCCAATATTCCGGGTTGCGCTTCAACAAAACGGAATTTCCGGCCTGAAACGACTTCAACCGGAACGGTCCGCTGCCGACAATATTTTCCGGCCGGTCGGTTACCGCATAGGCGTGGAGAAAATCCCCGCTGGCTGCCCAGCGTCCCAGCGTGTGACGAGGAAGGATGTTCATGGTGCCAAAAAAATCCAAAAACGGCGCGAAAACTTCCGGCGTCACCACCCGTACCGTCAAATCATCGACCTTGGTCACTTCGAATTTTTTGCCGCCGCTCTGGAACAGCTCATACGTGCCCTGGTTGTACTTCGGGTTGTACATCACTTCATTCCAGGTGAAGACCACGTCATCCGCAGTAAGCGGTTCGCCGTCACTCCAGCGCAGATTTTTCCGCAGCTTGAACGTCCACGTTTTTTGATCCGCCGCCACTGACCAGGATTCAGCCAGGCCCGGCTCGGGTTCCTGCTTTTCCAGGTTGATCGCCACGAGCGAACTGAATAACAGGCGTCTGACGGAATCAGACGCCGCATCGTTGGGCTCATCCAGCAACGGGTTAAAAGTATGGGGATTTCCGGTCACCGTGAGGATCAACCGCCCGCCGGGTATGCCCGGCTCGCAATTCGCGACGCGCGGCGGCTCCGGCAACCCACGGCCCTGCGGCTTGCCGCTGCAACCGCCCAAAACAGCTATTCCAAGCACAGCGGCGCAAAACAGAGAACAAGGCTTCATGAGTCCAAAACTGATAGCGAATTTGGCATTGCCGGGCAAGGCGCGGTTTCCGCACATATAAATCAATGACGAATAAAGAATGGCCGGGGGCGGCTTCATTCCATTTGTCGTTCGTTATTCGTCATTGAAATACGGTTTTTCCCCTATCAAAACGCCCTTTACCATCGCAATTGGTCAAAAATCGCCCATTTTTTGCATGAAATTGAAGCGTAAGCACATGGGTGAATGAAGGGCTGAATATCCTGTTGACTTTACCGGGGCGTTGTCTAGAATAACCCAAAGAATAGGTTAACCAAGACAGCCGGAGTGTATATGCGACAAATTAGAAACTTTGTTATCGGGCTCAGTGTCATCACCTTCGCCACCATTGCCAGCAGCGTTTCTGCTCAAACCACCGACGGCATTGCCAAGGTCGTGGCCAAGATGGGCGACGCGCGTTATTTTGTGGCGGGAGATTCCACGCCGCACGACGTTAAAGTCGGCATGATTTTGAAACCGGGCACGACGATTCAGACCGCGTCCGGCACCGGCAACTACGTTGACCTCGTTATTAACAACGCCTCCGCAGTCGCTCCTCCGGGGGGCGCGGGTCCTTCCGATCTCTCGCATTATCAGCCCAAAGCTGAGCAGGACGGCGTTCGTGTTTTCGAAAATACCGTTCTCGCCGTCGACAAATTGACCCGCACGGAGACCGGCGCTGACGTGGTCACCGACACGGAAATGGATTTGAAGGCTGGCGCGATTCTCGGCACCGTCAAAAAGCTCACGCCGAATTCCAAATACGAAGTGAAGATCCCGAACGGCGTCGCGGGCATCCGCGGCACCGTCTATTGGCTCAGCGCCAGCGGCATCCTCCGCGTCGTCAGCGGCTCAGTGGTTATCGCCTATGTTGGACCCGGCGGCAATGTCATCACCCAAATCGTGAATTTCGGCGAACAGTTCGATATCAACACCGGTTTGGTGACGCCCATCGACGTGAATGTCCGCCTGGACATCATTCGCAATTCTCTGGCTTTCAATATCTTTATACAGCCGGTTACCTTCATCGCTCCTGATCACCGCATTTTCTTCGTGTCCCCGGTGACAGCCCAGGGGGGCGGTTTCGAAGAAGGCGGCGAGCGCGTCGCGAAAGCGAAATAAACTCGCTAAAACCTTTTTTCAAACCAGAGCAGCCTTGTGTTGCTCTGGTTTTTTTGTTTAGTTCGCAGTGGTGAAGTTCAAGCCCGTCAAGCTGGCTCCCGCTTTGATAGCAGTCGGCGTCATCGTGCTCTTCTGCTTTCTGCGCGTCCTCCATCTCGAACTCTTCGAACGATTGGAGAAAATGACTTACGACTGGCGGGTGAAGCAGGCGCTGCGGTTTCCTTCCCCGACGGCCACAAATCTCGCGTTCGTTTACATCGACGATGCCAGCATCGCCTTTGTTCAGAACAATCGTGCACCCCAGGAACTCGGATACAACTACGGCCTGCTATGGCCCCGGCAGGTCTATGGCCGGTTGGTGGAGGAACTCGCCGCCGAGCGGGCCAAAGTCGTGGGTCTTGATGTGATTTTTGCCGATCGTCGCCTCGACCTCGGGTCCGTCGAAATGGCCGATGGATCACGGATGGAGTCCGACGATTTCTTCGGACTGCAAATGCGGCGCGCGAGCAATGTGGTTATCGCGATTACCAAGGACGTCCGCCCTCCACCCATCTTCGCCACCAACGCGCTCGCGCTCGGGGACATTTCCACCGATAAAGACCCGGACGGCGTGCTTCGGAAAGCCCGCGCGTTTCGCACAAATCACGTGTGGCATTTCGCGTTTCAAAAGCTCGAAGCGGATCCTGATTACGGAGTGGATTTGAGCCGGGCCAAGGTTGAACCAAAACGGATTGTCCTTCCGCGAACCGACGCTGAAGATATTATCATTCCTCTGGACGAAAACGGGGACTTCGAATTGTCCGCTTTTTTTGGGAAAAAACTTCCGCCGGGCATACCTCCGAAGGCAAAACCGTTCGTTGACGAGCGCGTCTGGCACATGGGCATTGTGCTTGCCGCCGAGGAGTTGAAACTGGATTTGACCCACCCGGAAATCGATCTTCCGCACGGCCGTATCACCTTGAAAGGCCCGAATGGCCTCCAGCGAGTCATTCCCGTGGATGAAAACGGATATTTTTATGTGAACTGGTCCATTCCATTGCACGACCCGCAACTAACACAGGCACCGATCATGAATGTGTTGCGGCAGGACCGCATGCGCCTCACCGGCCAGACCAATGACCTCGTCGATAAATTCGCCGGGAAGGTGGTCATTGTTGGTTCCACCGCCTCAGGCAACGGCCTGAGGGACGAGGGCGCCACGCCATTAGAATCTGACACCTATCTCGTCAGCAAACATTGGAACGTCGCAAATTCTGTAATCACCGGAAGATTTATCCGCCGCAGTTCCGTCGCGATGGATTTGCTGGTGTTCACCGCAATCGGGCTCATGGCCGGGCTCGTCGTTTGGTATTCACCACTGCGGCTCGGCCTCGGCGCGATATTTTTGCTGGCGGCAGGTTACCTGGTCCTGGCCACCCTGCTCTACATCCGACAACGATACTGGCTGCCACTGGCGTTTCCATTCGCCTGCATTTTCACAATCGCTGCCGCCCTGAACGCCTGGCGCGCCATTTTCGAACAAGCCGAACAACGCCGCGTGAAATCCGTTTTCTCGCGCATGGTTTCGCCGAACGTCATGCACGAGGTTCTCCAGGCCGAAACCCTCGCGCTCGGCGGCGCGCGGCGTGAAGTCACCGTCATGTTCGCCGACGTGCGCGGCTTCACCGAGTTCACCGACAAAAACCAGGACAAAGCCGCCGCTTACATCGCCGAAAACAAATTATCCGAGGAAGCCGCTGAGGCGTATTACGATGAGCAGGCGCGCGAAACGTTGAACACCGTCAACACCTATCTCGCGCTCGTCGCCGACCAGGTGAAGAAACACGACGGCACGCTCGATAAATACATCGGCGATTGCGTCATGGCCTTCTGGGGCGCGCCGACCGTGATGGAAAAACAGGCGCTCTGCTGCGTCCGCGCCGCGATTGATGCCCAGCGCGCGGTTTTTGAATTGAACAAACAGCGCGTGGAAGAAAATCAAAAACGCGAATTGGAAAACATGGCCCGCGCCACGTCCGGCCAGACACCCAGGCCGTTCCTGCCCATTCTCCTTCTCGGCACCGGCATCAACACCGGTTCCGCCACCGCCGGCCTCATGGGCTCGGAGCAGCATCAGTTCAACTACACCGTCTTCGGGCGCGAAGTGAACCTCGCGAGCCGCCTCGAAAGCCTCTCCGGCCGCGGCCGCATCCTCATCAGCGAACGCACCTATAAATGCCTTTTGCGCGACGACCACGCGCTCGCTTCCACGTGCACCGCCCTGCCGGATTTGCAAAAGCTCAAAGGCTTCGGCGCCGCGGTAAAGGTCTACGAAGTCCCCTGGCGAACGCCGGGAGAACCTTTCGACGAAGAATTCGCCACGCGCATCTTCGGCGACACCACGCACAGCACGAATTTCCTCAAGCGCGAGAATTTGTGAGCGGGAGGCATCCGGCCTCTCCCCATCTTTTTCACCGTTTGCGTGAAAGCACTCTGGAGCTCGCCCGCACTCGACACTCGACACTCGACACCTCACTGCTAAATTTCCCGCATGCGAACCGCCATTTATCCCGGCAGTTTTGACCCTTTGACGAACGGCCATCTTGACGTCATTGAACGCGCCGTGAAATTGTTCGATCGTGTCGTCGTGGCGATCGCCAAAAACGAGAGCAAACATCCGTTGTTCTCGCTCGAGGAACGGCTCGCGCTCGTTCGCCAATCCATCAAACACATCCCCACCGCGGAAGCGGACACCTTCGACACCCTGCTCGTCGATTACGTCAATCGCCGCAACGCCCAGGCCATCGTGCGCGGACTGCGCGCCGTCTCGGACTTTGAATTCGAATTCCAGCTCGCCCTGATGAACCGTAAGCTGAACGAAAAAATCGAAACCATTTTCATGATGCCGAAGGACACCTACACCTTCCTCAGCTCCCGCATCATCAAAGAAATCGCCCGCCTCAACGGCGACGTCACTGCCTTCGTGCCCGCGCATGTGCGAACGGCGCTGTTGGAAAAGTTAAAAGCTTCCGAGTGACCTGTTAAGTCATGTGAGT
>DASZPR010000818.1:0-10878 GCA_035550235.1 Verrucomicrobiia bacterium
GAGACGGCGATTCTCATCGAGACCCTCGCTGAACTCGGCGCGTCCGTGCGTTGGGCGAGCTGCAATATTTTCAGCACGCAGGACCAGGCCGCCGCCGCCATCGCGAAAGCCGGCATCCCGGTCTTCGCGCACAAAGGCGAAACGCTCGAGGAATATTGGGACTTCACATTGGCCGCTCTCACCCACCCCGGCAACAAAGGCCCGCAGCTCATCGTCGATGACGGTGGCGACGCCACCCTGCTCATCCACAAAGGTTATGAGCTGGAAAACGGCGACACCTGGGTCAACACGCCGAGCGACAACCACGAAGTGGCCGTCATCAAGGCGTTGTTGAAACGCGTGGCGAAAGAACGCCCCGGTTTCTGGCACGAAGTCGTGAAAGATTGGAAAGGTGTTTCGGAAGAAACCACCACCGGCGTGCATCGTCTTTACCAGATGCTCGAACAAGGCAAACTCCTTGTTCCTGCCATCAACGTCAACGACTCAGTCACCAAATCCAAATTCGACAACCTCTACGGCTGCCGCGAATCGCTCGCGGACGGCATCAAGCGCGCCACCGACGTCATGATCGCCGGCAAGGTCGCCGTCGTCTGCGGTTATGGTGACGTCGGCAAAGGCAGCGCGCATTCGCTCCGCGGATTCGGCGCTCGCGTCATTGTCACCGAGATTGATCCCATCAACGCCCTCCAGGCCGCGATGGAAGGTTTCGAAGTCACCACCATCGAAGACACGCTCGGCACCGCTGACATCTACGTCACCACGACCGGCAACCGCGATATCATCACGCTGGAACACATCCAGAAGATGAAAGACCAGGCCATCATTTGTAACATCGGCCATTTCGACAACGAAATTCAGGTCGATCGTTTGAACAACCTCAAGGGCGTGAAGCGCGTCAACGTGAAGCCGCAATATGATAAATACGTGCTGCCCAACGGCCGCTCGATCTATTTGCTCGCCGAAGGCCGCCTCGTGAACCTCGGTTGCGCCACCGGCCATCCGAGCTTCGTGATGTCGAACTCGTTCACGAACCAATGCCTCGCGCAATTGGACCTCTGGTCGAACCGCGCCACGAACAAAATCGGCGTGTATCGTTTGCCCAAGAAGCTGGACGAAGAAGTCGCCCGTTTGCACCTGGAACGCATCGGCGTCAAACTGACCAAGCTCTCCAAAGCCCAGGCCGAATACCTCGGCGTGCCGGTCGACGGCCCTTACAAGCCCGACCATTACCGCTATTAAGCGGATTTGAATCTTAAAAACGCAAAGGCGAATCTCGAAAGGGATTCGCCTTTCATTGCAAATCAGACGGCGGTAGCTTGGATTTTCAAACTAACCAACGCTTAATGCCCTATCCGCTCTTGCCCCTGGAACCCAAAAGGGTTTCGTGTGCATTTATAAATTCTTTCAATTGTCCATAGGCGTGTTGTAATTTTTTACGGCGGAGCTTCAGGTCAAATGGAATTTCTCCACGCAAAATTTCGAGACATTTTGTCGCGATTGGTGAAGCGAAAACCGGTTTGGTTTGGTCGAGATAAATTTCCGTGAAAACCGAATTATCCCCGATTTTTTTTCCATGTCTTTTGATCAAATGCAAAAAGTCGAATGTTTCATGAGGGCAATCCCCCATTCGTATCAAATGCCATCCGTCCGCTTCCCATTCTTCTTTCATCTTTGACTGAAGAGTAAGCGTAAGTTTCCAAGCACCTTTTTTCTTACCTCTTGATAAGGCCTTATCTGAAACCAAAAAACGCAATCCCGTTCGCGGATAGAGTCCAAAACCAGCACGAGTCCAATGCAAGTCTTTCTCTTGTGGCATTGTCAAATTGCAACCGCACTCCGCCAAATGCCGTATGTGACCATCCAGATCCAAAAGGCCACCATCTCCGACCAAGAAAACCGCAGGCTGCAGCCTCTGAGGCAAAAATCCAATACTTTCGGGACTACCTCCATCTATTCGCGCAACAAACAGAGAAGCAAAACCTCGAGCTTTTAATACAGAAGGAGCTAAATATCCAAATCCTTCGTTTGTAAAATACCAATCTTCAGATCTGTCCTTTACGTAGTAGTAACGACCGGTAACGCGCGTGCTTCCGGGATATGCAAGCTTCACGATAGACGCATCGGTCGAAAAAGTTTTGGGAGGACTCGTTGGGCCGTTAACCAAAGCAAATGCGATGAAATCTTTCGCGATATCAGAAACTAAAGCGTCATCAAAAGGAAAATCCTTTTCGGCTAAATCGGTTCTTTGCAGGTTTAGCGGCAAACGTCCATCTGGATCAAAAACAGATATATGAGGGAGTTGAAAGCCGAAACGTTTTTCCCAATCATCTACACGCCATTCCGCAGGTCTCGGGGGTCTTGTTTCATATATTTTTATTCCATTGCAAATCAAGCTAGACTGCGGGGCATAAGGCCCCCAAATTTTGGAATAGGTCCATAAAATCCCAGCATAGTCTGGGTGCGACGTTTTTCGCCATTCGGGTCCCAATTTTTCCTCAAGACTTGGAGCAGCGCATCGAACTTTCAATTCTTTTCCAAATACAATCCGTTTGAGCGATGGATCCGAAAGAGAGTACCAATCCCAATTTTCACCTTCGTTTTCTACGGAATAGAGATAGTATGTCTCCCCATGCGGTTTACTGCCAAGTCTACGTGCGAGGTCTTGGGTAATTCGAATTCTAATCGTTGTACCAACAGACCGGTCGACTTTACGTAACTCAATAGAATCGCTTTCCACGCTTGCCTTAAATTCAATGCCCTCAATTTCGTCTATATGACGGGTTGCCACCTCAATCTCGGGGCCAATTAAAAAACTGGCCAAGGCGCCTACACCAAAACGGCCCGCACGCAGAACCTTCGATTTGCCTTCTACTTCAAACGTCTTTTTCCAATCTTCGCTGCGCCGAAAAGAAGCTCCTGCTGTGAGGAAATATTCCGTAATAATTTGAGGGGTCATACCAATGCCGTTGTCGCTAATCGTCACCCAGGCCTGGCCTGCTGCTTCTTTTTCAACCGAAACCACAACATCGGCATCTTGATTGGTCTTCGATTTTTTATTGGATGCTGGAACATCTTTTTGGTATTGTCTCAGTTCTCTTACGGCATCCAAGGCATTTTGAATTAGCTCCCGCAAACCAACTTCAGGATGATTTCCATAAAGCGGCTCGATCAATAATTTCAACAAATCAGCATCTGCAGCACGAAATACGGCTTTCTTAGGCAGGTAGGCTACTTTTTTGGAGAAGGCAACAGTGTCATCAAGCGATGACCTGACCCTTCGCAAAACAAAGCCGAGGCGGTTCAAATCTCCGTAACGCCCATAAACCTCTCCAAGAACAGCCCACGACGCATCCAATTCTCGTTGAATTCCGCGAAGCCACGATTCAACTTTAAGAAACGAGTGAACGTCGTCCGGAAACGCGTCAATAAAAAGTGACTCTGGATCTTCGTGAGTATTTCGGACATCCCTGATTGCGGCATGTGCTTTCCATTCTCCTTCTGAAACCGGGCTCGACAAGCACTTTACTTGAAGAACTTGCGACGGTGCACGATCGGCTTCAATCTGAAGATAATCGCTGACCCGCAGCAGACTCATAAGAAACACGGCATGCACTCCCCTGAATTGGCGGAAGTCATTAAATTCCCTCTGAATATATGGCAAAAAAGCACGAACATCCGAACCATGGCTTCGGGCAACGATCCCTGCAAGTCCAACTATGTGTTCTGTTGAACTTGAAAAGCCTTGGAGTACCAACGGATGTCTGCCTTTAGTTGGAACGCCATATAAAGCGATCTCTTGGGCCAACCGAGGATGGTGCCTCCTCAGAAACTCGCCAATCAACAGCCGATCTCTTTGTGTTAAGTCTCGGGATCCCGTTGGCGGTCGCCGAATCGGTTGCGCATCACCAAAGAGACGAGTAAGCTTGCGTCCGTCAAACCTGGAAGCCTCACCAATAAAATCCTCCCACAAAAAATTCCACTGTTTGTCTCCCATCCCGGGAACCAATTTTTTGCTCCGTTCCGATTCCAAAAGCGAAAAAAACCCGTCTTCGGAAAGGTGCATCGCGCAATCGTGTAAAAGAATGCCCAGAATCAAAACTGCCGCATCACCGGCAGTAATCGTTGTATCCAATGCATCGTTCCTAATTAGAGCCACGGCAGTGCAAAGCACGGACTCGATGTGCTCGATATCATGCTTCGTGTATTCGGGAAAAAACGGCAAATTCGAATGCTTTATCCACGGTTCGAATTGTGAAATAGACAGTTTAATCGCTCCGTCGAGCTGTTGATCTCTCTCAAGAATATAAGCGAGTCGTTTCGGAATTTGCACGGAAGAGAATCATAAGGATTTGTTTGTTGCTTGCCAAGGAACCAATAACGGCAAGCCAGTTGCTAAATCAGTATCAAACGGTTTAAACTCATGACGAATTGCGCGAATCTCCCATATTTGCAGGGGGATGGAATGTACTTTGTCAAAACACCCTGATGTAAAATGACCTCTCTGGCAAAATCTCAACCAACCGGCTCGCTGTTGGATGGCTACGGCGT
Source organism: Verrucomicrobiia bacterium (assembly GCA_035550235.1). GTDB lineage: Bacteria > Verrucomicrobiota > Verrucomicrobiia > Limisphaerales > DASXHY01 > DASXHY01. The sequence continues at coordinate 4,549 of DASZPR010000818.1, forward strand.
CAATGGCCTTTTCGACGAAATGTTTGGGCGCGATGGCAATGTCTTCGGCCATTACGAGAAGCTCAAATCCGCATTTAGCGGCCTGGCACGCGAGGATTTCCACACCAAACGCCATTCGGTCGATTTAGCCTTTCTTCGCCAGGGCGTTACGTTCAACGTTTACGGCGATTCCCGTGGCGCCGAACGCATTTTCCCCTTCGACCTCGTGCCGCGCATCATTCCCGCCAAGGAATGGGAATATCTCGAACGCGGCCTCACTCAGCGCATCATTGCACTCAACCTTTTTCTCCACGACATCTATCACGAGCAAAAGATCGTCAAAGATGGCGTGATTCCCGCGCACTACATTTTGTCCGGCAAACATTTCCGGCGCGAGTTCGTGAATTTCAAGGTGCCGAAGGACATTTACATCCACATCTGCGGCACGGATTTGATCCGCGACGACAAGGGCCAATACATGGTGTTGGAAGACAACGGCCGCTGCCCCAGCGGCGTCAGCTACGTCCTGGAAAATCGCCGCGCCATGAAACGCACTTTCCGCGGCATGTTCGAAAACATCGGCGTTCGACCGGTGGAACATTATCCGCAGGAATTGTTGAAGATGCTCCAATACATTGCGCCCGCCGGCGTGGCCTATCCGCGCGTGGCGTTGCTCACACCGGGCGCAAACAACAGCGCTTATTTCGAGCACACCTACCTCGCGCGGCAAATGGGCATCGAAATTGTCGAAGGCCGCGATTTGCTCGTGAAAGACGAACACGTCTTCATGCGCACCACGAAGGGCCTCCAACCCGTGCACGTGATTTATCGGCGGTTGGACGATGATTTTCTCGATCCGACCGTTTTCCGCAAGGACTCCATGCTCGGCGTGCCTGGCTTGATTCGAGCCTATCGCGCCGGAAATGTTTCGCTCGCCAACTCCATCGGCACCGGCATCGCCGATGACAAGGTGATGTATTACTTCGTTCCGCGGATGATTAAATATTATCTGGATCAGGAGCCGATCATTCCAAACGTGCCCACCTATCTCGCCTCCGAAGAACAAGACTTGAAATATATTCTGGAGAACCTCGATAATCTCGTCGTCAAAGCCGCGAATGAATCCGGCGGCTACGGCATGTTGATGGGGCCGAAGGCTTCGAAGGATGAGATCGAAGAATTCCGTAAACGCATCCAGGCCGATCCGCGCAATTACATTGCGCAACCCATGATTTCGCTTTCGTGCCATCCCACTTTCGTGGAAGGTGGATTTGAAGGCCGCCACATTGATTTGCGGCCGTTCATCCTCTACGGTGAAAAGATAGTGATTGTGCCGGGCGGCCTCACGCGCGTCGCGCTGCGCAAGGGTTCACTCGTGGTGAATTCCTCGCAGGGCGGCGGCAGCAAGGATACCTGGGTTTTGTATGGTGACGAATGATGAAAGCTCCAAATTCCAAGCTTCAAGCGTCCAGAGAAAATACAATCTCCAAGCTTCAAAAAGCTGCTATTGCAAACCAGCGCATTTGGCTGGATTGGTGCTTGATGTTTCTCTGGAGCTTGGATGTTGGAGCTTGAGTGTTTAATTTTTGATTTATGCTAAGCCGCGTCGCCAGTAGTTTATATTGGATGTCCCGCTACATCGAGCGCGCCGAAAACATCGCGCGCATTCTCGACGTTAACCTCCAACTGCTGCTCGATTTCCGCAGCCTGGATGACGAGGGCCTGCGCGATCACTGGATGCCCATCGTGCAGGCAACCGGCGACCAGGATTCCTTCGTGTCGCAGAAGCAACGCGCCACCGCCTCGGCGGTCGCGGAATTCATGGTGTTCCGCCAGGAAAATCCAAACTCCATCGTCTCCTCCGTCTGCCAGGCCCGCGAAAACGCCCGCATGGTGCGCGACCAAATCACCGTCGAAACCTGGGAGGAATTGAACCGCCTTTACTTATTTGTCCTTTCCGATACCGCGCGGCAAATGTGGCTCGACAGCCCCACGGATTTTTTCAACCAGATCAAATCCAGCTCGCTGCAACTCATCGGCCTGAGCTACGCCACGCATATTCACAATGAGGGCTGGTGGTTCAGCCAGGCCGGACGTTACATCGAGCGCGCGGACAAAACATCGCGCATCCTCGATGTTCGCTATCACACCCTGCCCCCTCGCGGTTTGCCCAAGACAGTGAACCAAACCGAGGCGCTCGAATGGTCCGCCATTCTGCGCTCGTGCAGTGCCTGGGACGTTTTCAAATCCATTTACGGCGCCGAAGTGCACCCGCGCAATGTCGCCGACCTGCTCATGTTGAATGAGAATTTTCCGCGCTCCATCCGTTTTTGCGTGGAGCAATTGAACGAAGCCCTGCGCCATATCTCCGGTGTTTCCGAACGCCGCTTTTCCAACGAGGCCGAAAAACTTTGCGGCCGGTTGGTGGCCGAACTTCAGTTCTGCACCATCGAAGAAGTCTTCGCTGCCGGGCTTCACGATTATCTCGACCAAATTCAGCTCAAGCTCAATAACATTGGCGAAGCGCTGTTCAACGCTTACATTTTCCAATCATTTGATGGCGGCGGCGAAGAGCAACTCGTCCAACAGGAAGAGCAGCAGCAACAATCTTCGTTCAACGCCCACTGAAACGTTTAAACATGAGTTCCGGCAATCCTACAATTTCAAACCCCTCGGAAACGTTGATTTCTTACATCAACCTCAAACTCGCATTGATGGGATACCAGCCCGCCTCGATGGCGAGCGGTGAATTCGGCGAAATGGCGTCTTCGCTCGTCGCCCAATATCGAGAAAAAGAGCGCCTGCTCGCCTCGCACGTTTGCGCCGCGGACAAACGCATTCAGACTTTCCTCTACGATTATCTCCAGGACGTTCCCGTCACGCGGTTGCCGGCGCGCACCTTGACTCTGGATCGTGCCGGCATGGCGCGGGTGCTGTCGCTGCCCGTTGGCCGCGATGAATTCCGCTCCAGCATTCTCAGCTCCTATCGCACCAGACAGGGCGTGTTGCACAATCCCCTCAGCGACCGCCGCACCACGCACGGAATTTTTCACGTCACCGAAGGCGGACTGCCCATTCCGGACGACAAAATCGGCGTGCCCAAGGCAACCTTCGGCAAAATGCTCGCCATCGCGTTGCACCCGCCGGGCGACCTCATGCGGTTGCCGTTCACGGCCACGCAGTTGAATCCGGTCGAATGCTTTGTTTCGCTTTTGCTGCGGCCCACTGTTTGCCCCGAAGTTCCCGGTTACACGGAAAAGAAATCGATGGAGATTCGTTTCTTCGTACCCGGCAATCTCGTCAGCAACCTGGATTTCGTTGAAAACATTTTTGGCAACGCCGGCGACCCGAATCTGCCGGAGAATGATGCCGCGCTCGATACCCACCATTGGACCGGTCACACCGGCTGCGTCATCCTGGCGCCGCACCTCATCAAGGTCACCAAAAAGGAAGCGGGGCTGCCGCATTGGGACCAGGCCACCGAACGCCAGCGCCGCGACGGCATGTGTTGGAAAACCGAAACGGAGCTTTACAACAACGGCGGCGCTTTCAAGCTCACCTGTCGCGACGAATCCGGAGTCATCGTCACGCTCATCGCCGACAATTACTACGGCTATTGCAAAAAAGAGGTTAAGACGCAAATCAGTTACGCCGCGAATCTTTACGGCCTGTGTGAAGAGGAACATGCCGGCGGCGCGCTCGTTTATCCTTCCTACGATTTGGGCGAGGAATTCAGCGGTGATGCCCACGTCAAAAGCAAGGGTCACACTTACGAGGAAGTCTGTCATCTCTACGGCAAGTTCATCGACACCCGCCCCGAGGGTTACGCCATCGACAAAAAATACCGCGACATCATTTACGTCCCGCACGACGCCACGTTTGATTTGCACACGCAAACCGTCTCGTGGACCACGGGCGGCAAAGCGCAGCACATCAAATTGCTGCCGGAAAACACCTACGTGCGGCCCTCGGGTTATCGTGTGCGCATGGAGAAACCGGGGCCCAACCGCGGCTGGCGCCTCGTCGGCGTCCGTCCGTGGGGCACTCTTTGCCATAAACCCTGCACCGTCTCCGGCGGCGGCAAATCGGAAATCTCCAAACCCATCACCGACGCCATTCTCGTCGGCCCGGTTTTCGTTTCGGATTTTAAAAACGACTTTGACCAGGTCGCGAAATTGATCGATCGCGATTACAGCGATCGCTTCGTCGAGAAAGACAAGAAGGATAATCGTCCCATTCTCGCCGCGGAACGTTCCCTCGGCTCCGTCATCAAATTGCTCACGCCCGACGAACACGACTACACTCCCGAATACAACGCCTGGCTCGAAAGTGTTCCGCAATATCTCAAGGAACTCGTGTTCGTGGTGAAGCGCTATTACAAGCAGACGTGGAACGGCAATTGGCGCGACCATTTCAGCGTCGATATCATCAACGGCAAACCCGCCAATGAACTGAAATGCGACAATCGCAAACTCGTCACCACCTACTTGCGCGTGGGCTTTGATACCGACGGTGCCTGGCGCACCTTCGGCCTGCGCAAGGATTTCCACCCCGCGGTGAAAATCCAAACCGAGGACGATATCACCGCCTCAGTGGTGGTGCCCCCTGCCGCCATCGGGGCGCCCGGACCCGATTCGTTGAAATTCGTTTACAACACGGAACGCCGTTTATTCCAGCGCCCGGACGACGCCATCCACCGCGGTTACGACAAGGTGACCGAATCCGATTTCGCCCGGACAGACAATTTCTTTTCCAACTACGAGCCGCTGCCTTCACGCGTTTCGCGCGAAATATTCGAAGATGCGATTGCGTTTCATCAGTTCACCGAACCGATGCGCCATCTCATTCATGATGTCATGTCGAACGGCAACTCCGGCTATTTCGTTTGCACCGCGAACCCCCGGCTCGTCGACGGCAAACCGACCAAAAACCCGCGCTACCTGCAAATCCGCCCGGACTTGCTGGATCCGCGCCAAAAGTATCTCTCGGAAATGGGCACGCGCATGCTGCGCCGATTGCCGCCGGAAAAACCGGTTTACAATCCCGTCGCCGCGGTGCTGCCCGGCCGCCGCAACAATCCGCCTGACCAGGGAGTTCGCCCGCTCGCGGTTTACAATCCCATTCACTATTTCGAGCTGCCGGAATTGTTCATGGAATTTATCTGCAGCATGACCGGCAAATCGCCCTCGACGACCGGCGCCGGCTCTGAAGGCGCGCTCACCAAAGGCCCCTTCAATGCCCTGCCGCCCATCATCGACCTGAACAACGCCTTGGTCTCCTACGTTCTCACCGGCCATCACGCGTTCGTCACCGCCGCCGGTTATGTCGGCCCCAAGGTCCGCGTGGATCACGACGTCAGCCTGCTCGTGCCGGAAGTCTGGTGCCGCCTGACACCTGAGGAACGCGACCCGGCCCATTTGATCGCCGACCTGTGCCTCGAAAAATGCCGCGACTTCGTGCACAACGGAAAACCCGTTCTCGCCAGCCGGCTCGGCTACCGCATCAATTCCCGTTTCGTCCGCCGTTTCTTCGGCCGCGTTTTCAACCATCCCAATTCTGTTTGCACCGACGAAATGTTGCGCCCGGAATTGCAGGACATGGACGTGTTCGTCGACGGCATGGACAACATCGTCGCCACGCAAAAACGAGTTGCGCAAATGTACTTCAACGACCGTAGCGTCGAGCAAGCCTGCCCGCCGTTGAAAGCGCTGTTGCATATTATGCTGTACGACCAGTGGGAGGGCCAGGGACTCGAAAACCCTGCGTTCCGCAAATTGTTCACGCGCGAATCCCTGCTCGCCAGTGATTGGTATGCGGCTCGGCTCGCCGCCAAGCAGCAAATCGATCGCAAACTCTGGCGCCGCCACATCGATTATCTCGATAAATTCCTCAAGCTTCCCAGCCACAGCGACGAGGCCGAGCGCCTCGGCATCGCCGCCCGGCTTATGCACGCGAGAAAAACTCTGGACCAGGTCAATTCACCCGCTTATCTGGAATCTCTGCGTGGAACCATTGGCGCGGAACCCATTGACGCTTATCTGCACAAGGAATGAATCTCGCATTGTTCCTGACGCTTGATTTGCGCAATGTCTAAGCGAAACCAAAACGCCGAAGTTTTCGCACCCTATCCATGAAGTGGGACATCACCCATCGCACCCATTACCAGTACGCCTGGCCCGTTTACGGCAGCGTGAACGAACTGCGTCTGGAACCGGTTTCCAACGAGGAACAAACCCTCGAATTTTTCGAGTTGAAAACCTCGCCGGAAGCGCGCGTCGGCCACTATCACGATTTCTATTCCAACGACGTTCATCACTTCGAAATTGTCGAACCGCACAACGAGCTCTCCAT
>DASZPR010000819.1:0-3436 GCA_035550235.1 Verrucomicrobiia bacterium
GGTGGCCGCGCCGTCGCGGAAATTTTGTTCGGCGACGTGAATCCCGCCGGACGCCTGCCTGTCACTTTCTATTCTTCCACGACGGAGCTGCCGGCCTTCGAAGATTACTCCATGTCCAACCGCACCTATCGTTACTATGGCGGCACGCCGGAATTTGCCTTCGGCCACGGCCTGAGTTACACGCGTTTCGATTGCGGGAAACCAAAATTGGATGCCGCAAAAATTTCAACCAATGGAACCTTGAACCTTTCTTTCACGCTCAAGAACACCGGCGCCTTGGATGGCGATGAAGTCGCACAAATCTATTTCCGCCGCAAAAATTCGGCCCCGTCCGATGCCAAAGAATCTTTGTGCGCCTTCACCCGCGTGCACGTTGCGAAAAAAGAAACCGCCACAGTCTCACTGCAAATCCCCGCACAACGATTTCGTCACTGGAACACTTCTGAGAAGCGTTACGTCGTCGAACCAGGCGCTTATGAATTACTCATCGGCAGCGCGTCCGACGATATTCGCGCGCGCGTGCCGGTGGAAATAACACCACAGATGACTGAAAGATGAACCTATGATTGAACACCTCGTTCTATTTCGCTGGACGGAAACAGCCAGCGAGGAATCCAAAGAAAACGTGATGACCGAACTGCGTAAGCTGAAGGACAAAATCCCCGGCATCGTGGATTTGACCTGCGGCACAAATTTCTCCGATCGATCGAAAGGCTACACGCACGGGCTGGTGGTGCGTTTTAAAGATCGCGCCTCCCTGGAATCCTACGGCCCTCACCCCGAGCATCAACGCGTGGTGCAGAATTTAATCGCACCCATCCGCGCCGACGTGCTCGCCCTTGATTACGAATTTTGAGGTAACGCGGTGAAAGAAAATGCCCTCTCCGTCGGAGAGGGCTTGCGCAAATTTAAATTAACCGAGCGGGCTAAAATCAGCCCCCAACTTCCGCCCGCGCTTCCGCTGCCAGGGGCGTGCTGAGATAACGTTCGCCGGTCGAAGGAGCAATCGTCACGATGATCTTGCCCTTGTTCTCCGGACGCTTCGCCACTTCAATCGCCGCCACGACGTTCGCGCCCGAGGAAATGCCGCACAAAATTCCTTCTTCCTTCGCCAGCCGGCGCGCCATGGCAAACGCGTCATCGTTGGAGACCTGGATGGATTCGGCAATCTGCGACTGCCCGTTCGCGTCTTTCAGGTGAAGATTTTTCGGAATGAATCCCGCACCGAGCCCCTGGATTTTATGAGGACCGGGTTTCAACGGCTGCCCCGCCAACGTCTGCGAAATCACCGGTGAATCCTTCGGGTCCACCGCGATGGCTTGAAACGAAGGTTTGCGCGGCTTGATCACTTCCACGCAGCCAGTGATGGTGCCGCCGGTGCCGACGCCGGCGACGAGGATGTCCACCTTGCCGTCAGTGTCGTTCCAAATTTCTTCCGCCGTGGTTTTCCGATGAATGTCCACGTTGGCCGGATTTTCAAATTGCTGCGGGATCCAGGAATTCGGCGTTTCCTTGGCCAACTGTTCGGCCTTGGCGATCGCGCCCTTCATGCCTTCGGTGCCAGGTGTCAACACGAGCTTCGCGCCGAGCATCGCCAGCAGCGTGCGGCGTTCGAGCGACATCGTCTCAGGCATCGTCAGGATGAGCTTGTAACCTTTGGCCGCGGCCACGAAGGCGAGCGCGATGCCGGTATTGCCGCTGGTGGGCTCGATAATGATGGTGTCTTTTTTGAGAATGCCGCGCTTTTCGGCATCTTCAATCATGGCCATGCCGATACGGTCTTTGACGCTGCTGAGCGGGTTGAAAAATTCGCATTTCAACAGGATCGTGGCCGGGAGACCGGCGGTGACCTTGTTCAGTTTGACGAGCGGTGTGCGCCCAACGGTTTCAACGATATTATTGTAGATGCGTCCCATAAAAAAATCAGGGTTTATTGGTAACGGTTTTTGGTAACAGTTCGAAGAATTTGTGTCTGAAAGTCGAATCAGGCAAGTTTTTATTCTTCGGCCATCACCCTCTCGGCATAAGGCCAACTGAAGCTCGGCGCTGCGTCCGTGCACCTTTCTTGCCCACCCTTTCGCAAAAACTACCGATTGAGAAAATTCCCAAAATCTGCTTTCATTATACCGCTGCACCCGAGGTAACCCAAGTTAAAGGAGATAATTCTATGAGAAAAAACATCATTGCCGGAATTCTGCTATCCCTGCTTTCCGTAGCGCCATCGTTCGCGCAATCGAATGCCAACGACGTTGCCGCGCTCAACCAGCGCGTCGCCCAACTGGAAAAGCAAGTCGCGGAAATATCGCAACTCCTCGAACCCATGCGCGCACAGCAGGCCGCCGACGCCCGACGCAAAGTGCTGCGCGAAAAATTTAATCAACGGAACGCCGCCGACCGCGCGAAACACACGCAGGAACAATTGCGCGAAGCTGAAGGGCTTTACCAGGTCGCGAATCAAAAGTGGGGCACCTCGGAAGCCACGGAAAGTCTGCAGGCCATGATACAAAAGTACCCGGACATCAACCGCACCGGGTGCGCCGTCTTGTATGTTGCCCAGATGTCCAAGGGCGATGACCGCGCGAAGAATCTCCAGGACTGCATCGAAAAATATAACGACTGCATGTACGGCGACGGCGTCCAGGTCGGTGCTTATGCGCGTTACCTGCTGATGTTCGATTGCCGCAGCAATGGCGACATCAAAAAAGCCGACGAACTGGCCAGCGAAATTAAAGACAAGTTTTCCGATGCCGTCGATCACAGCGGCAATTTGTTGGTGGACAATCTGAAAGCAGAACCGAAGTGATCGAATCAGACAGATGTTCCGTGAAAATCAGGTCCTTTTTTGCGATCCAACCCGCAAAAACCACCGATTGAAGGAAATTCGGAAATCTGCTTATATAGATACGGGGTATCAGGCGTATTGAAGAATTATTGGTTGCGCGAGAAGGAGGCGCGCCCCTGATATCCCCCGTCCAAAAAACTTCCTTTGTAAAATCACCGGGCGCACGACGTTCGATGTGGGATGGACAAAGACAAATGGGAGGGACCGGCATTGCACCTATTCAAAGAAACGAACTTTGCCGGTGTTCAGGTCATAGATACCGCCAACCAATCCAATTTGGCCCTGATCGAGCATCTGGCGCAGGATCGGGCTCCGTTCACGGATCTGATGCATCACCAAACGCACGTTCGCCTCGGATACCTGGTCAACAAACGCGTGGTTTTTTGAAGTGCGCGGCGTGACCTCCGCGGGAACAACCTCCATCGCCGGTTTGATTTTGGCCAGCAGGCCCGTGAGATTGCCGAGTTCCACATCGTCTATGGCGCCCTTGATGGCTCCGCAATTGGAATGGCCGATGACCGCAATCAACTTCGCCCCGGAAACTTTACAGCCAAATTCCATGCTGGCGAGAATGTCATCGTTCAACACGTTGCC